>JBEBXE010000020.1:0-20334 GCA_040391705.1 Aerobium aerolatum | reverse complement strand
TGCCCGGCATCGCCGGTTCACTACCAGCGTGATCCGGTCAAGACGGCGCTGATCTGCTCGCGCGGCACCATGAATGTGCTTGCCCGCGCGCAGCGTGATGGCGCGACCTTGCTGCATGCCTCGACCTCCGAGATCTACGGCGATCCGCTGGTTCATCCGCAGCGGGAAACCTACTGGGGCAACGTCAACACGGTCGGCCCACGGTCCTGCTATGACGAGGGCAAGCGCTTCTCCGAGACCTTGATCACCGACTTTTCCCGTCAGCAGGGTTTCAGCGCCCGCATCGTGCGCATCTTCAACACCTATGGCCCCCGCATGCAGTTCGATGACGGACGGGTGGTGTCGAACTTCATCGTCCAGGCGTTGCAGAACGAGCCGATCACGATCTACGGCAGCGGCACCCAGACGCGATCGTTTTGCTATGTCGATGACCTCATCGAAGGCTTCGTGCGCACGATCAACGCCGACGGACTCGACGCGACGCCGATCAATCTTGGCAACCCGACGGAATGCCAGGTGCGTGAGCTGGCAGAGCTGGTTCTCCAACTGACGGGATCGTCGTCGAAGATCGTTCAGATGCCATTGCCGCTCGACGACCCCCAGCGTCGTCGGCCGGATATCACGCGTGCCGAGACGCTGCTTGGCTGGCACCCCGCCACCTTGCTGCGCGCCGGGCTGGAAAAGACCATCCATGAATTCTCATCGCGACTGACGGGACGCCATGCGCGGCCCGCTCACGCCACTCAGCCAACAGAGCAGCATTGAAGAGCAGGAGTCCGGGAAATGCGTATTGTCGTGGTCGGATGCGGCTATGTCGGGCTTGTCAGCGCCGCCTGTTTTGCGAAGCTTGGCCATGATGTTGTTTGTGTAGACGTCAACAGCGCGCGCATCGCGATGCTGAATGCCGGGCAATGCCCGATTTACGAACCCGGTCTCGGCCGCCTGATCATGAACGGTCGCAAGGCTGGACGGTTGAGCTTTGCCGAGGCCCTGCCCGCGCTCGACGCGCATGTCGGCTTCGTCCTGATCGCCGTCGGCACGCCGCCGTCCAACACCGGCGCTGCCGATCTGACCAGTGTGTTTGCGGTAGCACTCGACATCGCCGCCAAGGCGCGGGACCGCGTCGTGGTGGTGACTAAGTCGACCGTGCCGGCCGGTACGGGCGATGCCATCGAACGGATGATCCGCACCGCCCGGCCAGACCTGGAATTGTCGGTTGCCTCCAACCCCGAATTTCTGCGGGAAGGCAGCGCGCTCGATGATTTCTTCAAGCCGGACCGGATCGTCATCGGCACCGAAGATTCTCACGCGCACGACGTTCTTACTGCCGCTTACGCGACGCTGATCGAGGACGGCGTGCCGTGTGTGGCGACGACGCGAACCGCTGCCGAGATCACCAAATACGCCGCCAACGCCTTCCTGGCGCTGAAGATCACCTTCATCAACGAAATCGCCAATCTGTGCGAAGCCGCGTCTGCGGATGTACGCCACGTTGCCAGAGGCATCGGCCTCGACAAGCGTATCGGCTGCGAGTTTCTCAACGCCGGTCCCGGTTATGGCGGCTCGTGCTTTCCCAAGGACACCTCGGCGCTGGCTGCGACCGCGCGCGAATTCGGCCTGTCGCTGCGGCTGGTCGAAGAAGCGATCCTCGTCAATGAAGAGCGCAAATATGCCATGGGCCATCGCGTGATCGAGGCGATGGGTGGAAATGTGCGCGGCAAGACCGTCGCCATCCTGGGGCTTACCTTCAAGCCCAATACCGACGACATGCGCGATTCACCGACGATTGCTTTGATCTCCGTGCTTCAGCAAGCCGGTGCGAAAATCAGGGCTTTCGACCCCAAGGGGATGAAGAACGCGGCGGACTATCTGCGCGGCGTAACGTTCGCGCGCGATGGTTATGACTGCGTCGCCGGGGCCCATTGCGCGGTGTTGGCAACCGAGTGGGCCGAGTTCCAGCAACTCGATCTCGCCAGACTGGCATCGCGACTGGCCGCGCCGCTATTTGTCGACCTGCGTAACGCGTTCAAGCCCGAAGACCTGTTGCGGGTCGGCTTGCAGGCGATCGGGATGGGGTATCCGCCGTTGCAGGCGCGGCAGGACGCAGCGCCGGCTGCGACGCCAAAAAGCCAGCCCCGACAGGCTGCGTTGGTCCCGGCTGGTTCGGATTCGGACGCGAAACGCGGCCAGACGGCCGCTCTGCTAACCGTGCACTGAGGGGGAGAAATGATGTCGCCTGCCGACAGCTTGATGATTGGCGTCTTCGTTGTGTTGCAGGTTCTGTATTTCCTGTCTTTCGCGCTCGACGGCTATTTCCTGTCGCGGCCGATCAACTGGGTGGATACCAGCGACGAAGCCAAGCGCTCGATCACGCATTACCCGTTCATCGTTCTGTTCTATCCGGTGTTGAAGGAGCTGGAAGAGACGATGCGCACGACGTTCGTCTCGCTGTCCAAGCTCGACTATCCGAAGGACCGTTACACGGTCATCGCCATCCCCAACAGCAACGACTTCGAGACCGTCGCGGCACTGAAGCGGCTGCAGCGCGAGTTTCCGTTCGTCAAGGTGGTGGAGGTTCCGCCAACCAGCCATTCAAACTGGAACAAGGTCTGGGCGTCGTGGGACAGGACCCCGAAGGCCTATTGGTGGCATCAGGGCCGCCGGCGGCGCAACCGCGCCCTCCCCCCGAAAAAGACTCGCCAGCTGATCTATGCTTTTTATCAGGTCGCGACCTCGCTTGCCGGCCGGGAAGACTTTCTCGTCAACTACATCGACGCCGACAGCTGCCCGCCGCGCGATCATTTCCTCGCCGCCGCCATCGGCATGCGCGACTACGACGTGTTGCAGGCGCAAAACGTTGCCGGCAATCTCAACGACACCATGGCCGCAAGCTGGCATGCGTTCGACCACATGGCGTGGGACGGCTCCAAGTACCCGCATCTTTCGGCTGACGGAAAACACCCCTACTGGATGCTCGGCAAGGGGCTGTTCTTCCGCGCGTCGGATCTGCTGCAACTCGGCGGCTTCCATCCGTGGCTGACGATCGAGGACCCGGAAGTGGGCATGCGGTTCTGGGTCAACGGGCGCAGGCTCGGCATCATCGAGGGCGCGCTGGTCGAAGAGGTTCCGTCGACCTTCGCGCACGGCATCACCCAGCGCAAACGCTGGGTCGCGGGCTTCTTCCAGAGCCTTGGAACCCCGCTGCGCCAGATGGGCATGAAGCCGATGGACCGCGTCAAGGCGTGGCTCAACTTCCTGCCGTGCCTGTCGCTGTGGCTGAACGCCGTCGGTGTGCCCGTGGGGATCTGGGCGCTGTGGCGCTGGCATGAAGGCACCTCCCCCCTCCCCCTCTGGTTTGCCCCCTTCGTCGGGCTGAACATCTACCTCTTCATCGTGTCGATGGCGGCCCTCTACATCCGCACGTGGAAGCGAACCGGACTGGTCCTCAACGGGCTGTGGCCGCGCATTCGCTACATGCTGCGGGTCAATCCGGTTTTCATCCTGGTGTGGTGGGTCGTCTGGCTCATTCCGCTGGCCATCGGCTTCAAGATGTACCTGCGCGATGAGGGCCTGGTGTGGGAGCGCACCGAAAAAACCGACGCAAACAACGAACTCGTACGCACCGGGGCGGTGGAACTGGTGCAGTTCTCAAGGAGTCCAGCCAATGTCTAAAGGTCATGTTCTTGTCGCAGGCGGTGCCGGCTTTATCGGCTCGCATCTTGTCGATCGTCTTTTGCTGCGTGGTTTCGAGGTGACGGTGCTCGATTGCATGGTGCCGCTGGTCCATGGCGACGCCGAGATGGATGCGGATGGTTGGCCCGTCTATCTCAATCCGCGCGCGCGGCGCATTCGCGGCAACATCCTCGACGACGGTGTGTTCGAGGCGAGCCTCACCGGCATCACCCACCTTGCCTATCTCGCCGCCTCCGTCGGTGTCGGGCAGTCGATGACCAACATCGTCGATTACACCCGCAACAATACGCTGGCAGCAGCGGTGGTGCTGGAGGTGCTGTCGCGCGGCAACCATCAGGTGCGTCGCATGGCGGTCGCCTCATCGATGTCGATCTATGGCGAGGGCGAATATCGGATCGCCGGCAACGATGAATCGGTTGCGCCGCCGCTGCGCACGCGCGCCCAACTCGAGGCGCGCCAGTGGGAACTCGAAAGCGACGGCCAGCTGCTGGAACCGACGCCGACCAGCGAGGACAAGCCGCTGAAGCCGGCGTCGATCTATGCGGTCAACAAGCGCGACCATGAGGAGATGTTCCTTGCCGTCGGCGCGGCGCTCGACATTCCGACGGTGGCGCTGCGGCTGTTCAACGCCTATGGCTCGCGGCAGGCGCTGAGCAATCCCTATACCGGCGTCGCGGCGATCTTCATTTCCCGGCTGCTCAACGATCAGCCGCCGCTGGTGTTCGAAGACGGCAACCAGAAACGCGATTTCGTCCATGTGCTGGATGTTGCCGACGCCTTCGCTACCGTTCTGGACAGCGAGCGTCCGGGCTTCGACACCTATAATGTCGGCAGCGGACAGGGCATCACCATCAACGAGATCGCCCGCGTGCTGGCCCGGTTGCTGCGCAAGAACATCGCGCCGGAGATCCTCAATCGCTATCGGGTCGGCGATATCCGTCACTGCTTTGCCGATGTCAGCCGGATTGAGCGCGACTATGGCTACCGTCCGACGCGGGCTTTTGAAGCCGGCATGTCCGAACTGATCGCGTGGGTTGGAAGTGCGGCTCGCCCCGTCGACCGCAGTGATCAGAGCATGGCGGAACTCAGCAGGGGGCACCTGATCGTGTGAGCGTCGGCCCACACTCATTGGCAACTTTCAGATGAACGGCGGGATTTATCCCGCCGTTCGTCGTTGGTCGATACCTTGGCAGCCAGTACGATCACGGCGATTCCGGTGGACAATTTAAGTTCGCCGGCTTGCCACTTAAAAAATAATATGATCAGTTGACTGGACAAGTGAGGCTTAGATGAGCGGATCGTTTCTATCCCGTGCGCCCCGATACCTTCAGATTGCAGAAGCACTGAGGGCGCGGATCGTTTCGATGGACCCCGGAGCGCGGCTGCCAAGCGAGCCGCAACTGGCCAAGGAGTTTTCCGTGAGTCGGTTCACGGTCACGCGGGCCGTTGAAGTCCTCATGGAAGAAGGTCTGATCACGCGCCGGCAGGGCAGCGGCACCTTCGTGGCCGAAGCGCCGTTGCGACGTGCGCCGGGCTATCTCCTGAGCTTTACCGAGGCGGTTGCCGCCAGCGGACACAAGCCGTCCCACCGCCTGCTCGACTATCGCCCGACGGCGTGGGAGCGCGGCATGCCCTATCACAAGGACGACGAACTGGTGCTGCTCGACCGGTTGCGACTGGTCGATGATGTCGCGGTCGCGCGCCATCGTTCGGTGCTGTCCAAAGCGCTGGTCGAGCGTGTCGACCTGACGCAGGAGCGCGTCAGCGATCCGCGTTTTTCGCTCTACAGTCATCTTGAAGATCGCGGGTTGTCGGCCCATTCGGCGACGGAGCGGCTGATCGCCTGCACCGCCGAACCTGAAGACCGCACCCTTCTCGGTCTGGCGCGTGGCGGGGTCGTCATCGCCGTCAACCGAAACTCCTTTGCAGCTGACGGCACTGTCCTGGACAGCGTCAGCGCAATCTACGATGCGCGCCGTTATTCCTATGAGGCTCAACTCGCGCGGCAGCATCGTCCGGGGAACACGCTCACTAATCAGGAGAATGACAATGATCCGCAATCTCTCGCTGGGGACGGCCACGCTGGCCCTCGTCTCGGCCCTTGGACTGGCGACGGCCACAGCGGATGACCGCGCGGCAGCGCTGGTGATCTCGCAGAGCGGGCTGGGCGACCAGTCCTACAACGACCTTGCCTATGAAGGCTTCAAGCGTGGCCTCGAGGCGACCGGTATCGAAGGTCGTCCGATCGAGTCACAGGACGTGGTGGCGCAGGCCGTCGACATCCTGCGTCGCGCGTCGGATGCCAATTTCGGTCTCGTCATCGACCTCGAATACGCCCATGGCGATGCGCTGATCGAGGTTGCCGCCGACTATCCCGAGACCAACTACGTCATCCTCAACCAGGTGCGCGAGGGTGCAAACATCGCCTCGGTGCTGTTCCAGGAACAGGAAGGCTCCTATCTGGCGGGCACGCTCGCCGCACTGGTGACCACCGACACCTCGATCAAGGGTATCAATGAACAGCCGGTCATCGGCGTCATCGGTGGCACCAAGTCGGCCGGTATCGACAAGTTCATCGCCGGCTACATGCAGGGCGCGAAGGCTGCCAATCCGGACGTCAACGTGCTGGTGGCCTACTCCAACAATTTTGCCGATCCGGCGATCGGCCTGCAGATGACCAAGGCGATGTTCGAGCAGGGCGCTGACATTGTCTTCCACGTTGCCGGCGGCACCGGCATGGGCGTCATCCAAGCGGCCAAGGAAGCCGGTCGCTACGCCATCGGCGTCGACACGGACCAGGACGGTATTGCGCCGGGCGCGGTGCTGACCAGCATGATCAAGCGCGCCGACGTCGCGGTCGAAGCGATCGTCAAGAACTACGCCGAGGACAAGTTCCCGGCCGGCCAGACGGTGACGTTCGGTCTCAAGGAAGACGGCGTCGGCCTCTCCGAGATGACGCACACCAAGGACCTGATCCCGCAAGCGATCCTCGACCAGGTCGAAGCGGCGAAACAAAGCATCCTGTCTGGCGACGTCAAAGTCTGGAACGTCGTCGATCAGGGTTACCCTGACTGGCTGAAATAAACGAACGGCGGCTTTATGACAGGTTTGGGAACCCACCCGGGCTCCGATATACGCTTGGGCGCGCAGCGCGTGACCAAGCGGTACGGCAGCCTCGTTGCCAATGACGGGATCGATTTTTCGGCCCGTCGCGGAACTATTCACGCCATTGTCGGCGGCAACGGCGCGGGTAAATCCACGCTGATGCGCATCCTGCAAGGCATGGATCGTCCGAACGAAGGCAATGTGCTCGTTGACGGTCAACCGGTGACGTTCACCGGTCCGGCTGACGCGTTTGCGAGCGGTATCGGCATGGTGCATCAGGAATTCATGCTGGTGCCGGGCCTGAGCCTGCTGGAAAATCTCGTTCTGGCCAAGGAACCGGCCGGACTGCTGGGGCGCGTCGATCGCAACGCCGCGCTCCGGGCCGCGCAAGACCTCGAAAAGCTCGCCGGTGTCTGCGTCGACTGGGATACGCCGGAAGAAGAAGCACCGGTGCATGTGCGCCAGATCGTCGAGATCCTGCGCCTGCTCTATCGCGGCGCCGACGTGCTGATTCTCGATGAGCCGACCGCCGTTCTTGCGCCGGCACAGGTGCGCGAACTGATCACGCTGCTGAAGAAGCTGCGCGACGAAGGCCGCACGATCCTGTTCATCAGCCACAAGCTGGACGAGGTTCTGGCGCTGGCCGACGACATCACCGTCATTCGCGCCGGCAAGGCGATTGCCAGCATGCCGGTAGCCGAAGCCGACAAGGCCAAGTTGGCCGAACTGATGATCGGCGAGATTCTGGCGCGCCCGTCCGCTCGTGAAGGCAAGGCCGGAAAGCCGGTTCTGGAACTGTCGGGGATTTCGGCGGGGGCGGGACGCGGCACGTCCGGGCTCAAAGCCCTCGATCTGTGCGTTCGTGCCGGCGAAATCGTCGGCATCGCCGGCGTTGCCGGCAACGGACAGGACGAACTCGGCGCGATCATCACCGGGTTGCGTCAGGCAGGTGCCGGCAAAGTCCGCATCGATGGCGTCGATATCACCACCCTGTCGCTCGCCGAACGACGTGCCGCCGGTCTCGCCTATCTGAGCCCGGACCGGGCGCATGAAGGCCTTTGCCTGGTAGCCCCGATTGCTGAAAATGCGATTGCCAGCCATCATCGCCGGCCGGAATTCTGCGCGGGCGGCGTTCTCAAAAGCAAGGTGATCGCCGATCACGTCGAAGCCTTGCTCGACCGCTACGGCGTCAAGCGTGCGTCGTCGCAATTGCCGGCGGCCAGCCTGTCGGGCGGCAACCAGCAGCGTGTCGCGGTGGCGCGCGAACTCGACGGCAATCCGAAGGCGCTGCTCGCCTGCCAGCCGACGCGCGGCGTCGACATTCGCGGCATCGCTTTCATCCATCAGTGTCTTCTCGACTATCGCGACAGCGGCGGTGCCGTGTTGCTGATTTCCGAAGAACTGGACGAACTGATCACCCTCTCGGACCGGATCATCGTGCTGTACGGCGGCACGACCACTGGCGAAGTGACGCGCGGTGACGCCCGCGTCGAGGATATCGGCCGCATGATGCTGGGAGACGCAACGTCATGAGCAGTCTCGCCATCGAAAACCCCTCCTCCCGGTTCCAGACGGCGTTGACCGTCGTGGTGCCGCTGGCGCTGGCGTTCCTCGGCGCGGCGGTCCTGCTGGCGCTGGCCGGGCATAACCCGGTCGAGGTCTATCGGCTGCTGATCGTGGAATCGTTCGGCGGCACCCGTCGCATCGCCGCGACCCTGGCAGCGGCCACGCCATTGATGCTGACCGGTCTTGCCACGGCTATCGCCTTCCGCGCCGGCGCGTTCAATGTCGGCGTCGAGGGCTGCCTCTATGTCGGCGGCCTTGCCGCCGCTTATGTCGGCTTCACCTTTGTCGGCACCCCTGCCCCGATCCTGTTGCCGGCGGCGCTGCTCGCCGGACTGGTGGCGGGCTCGGCGTGGATGTTCATTCCCGGTGTGCTCAAGGCCAAGCTCAACGTCGATGAAGTCGTCACCACCCTGATGCTCAACTTCATCGCCATCAGCTTCACCGCCTATCTCGTCAACGGTCCGCTGCTCGCGCCCGGTGCCGCCAATTCGGCGACGCCGGTGGTCGATGCGGCGGCGCGGCTGCCACGGCTGATGCCGCCCGCAACGCTGAACGCCGGGTTCCTGATCGCCGTGGCGCTGCTGGTCATCTATTGGTGGTGGGGCAAGCGTACCGCGCTGGGGCTCGAAACCCGGCTGGCGGGGCTTAATCCGCGCTTCGCGCTGGCGTCGGGCATCAACGTCCCAAGCCTGATCATCAAGATGATGCTGTTGTCGGGCGCGATCGGCGGTCTTGCCGGCGCGGTCCATGCTTTGGGCAATGTCGGACGGTTCGTCACCGGCTTTTCGCCGGGCTACGGCTTCACCGGCATCGCGGTGGCGTTGCTGGGGCGCGGCACGGCGTTCGGCATGTTCCTTGCCGCGATCCTGTTCGGGGCGCTGTCGGCATCGGGGGCCACCATCCAGCTGTTCAGCGACGTGCCGATCGAAATCGTCAGCGTGCTTCAGGGCATGGTGATGATCCTCGCGGTGGCGCGCTTCGGCTTCCTTGTCTCCACGAAGAGGCGTTCGTGATGATCGAAAACGTACTTCATTCGGCCCTGATCATGACGACGCCGGTTTTGCTGGCGGCGTTGGGCGGGCTGGTCAACCGGGTCGGCGGCATCGTCAATATCGGTCTGGATTCGATGATGCTCGCCGGCGCGCTGATCGCGCTCATCCTGGCGTCGCAGACCGGAAGCTGGGGCATCGCCCTGCTTGGTGCTGCTGGCGTCGGGGCCATTCTCGGGCTGATCATGTCGATTTGCGTCACGCGCCTCAGCGCCAACGAGATCGTCGTCGGTCTCGGCTTCAACATTCTGGTGGCGGGGCTGGTGCGCTTCTTCCTCAAGGAAGCCTACGGCAATGCCGGCACGCTGAGCCTGCCGGATGTCGCCCGCCTGCCGCGCATCGATATTCCGGTGATCGCCGACATCCCGTTCGTCGGCGCGATCTTCTCCGGTCATGACCCGCTGACATGGGCGGCGTGGCTGATGGTGCCGGTGACGATCTGGTTCCTGCGCAACACAAGGATGGGCCTGCGCCTGCGTGCAGCCGGCGCTGCCCCGCACGCGTCGCGCGCGCTCGGCCTGTCGCCGTTGCGCCTGCGCGACGCCTCGACAGCATTTGCCGGGCTGATGGCCGGGCTGGCCGGTGCTTACCTCTCGATTGGCGTGGTCGGCATCTTCAATGAAGGCATCACCGCCGGACGCGGCTTTATCGCGTTGGCCGCGTTCTATTTCGGACGCAACCGCCCGTGGCAGACAGCTGCCTGCGCGTTGCTGTTCGGCTTCTTCGACGCACTGCAGATCCGGCTTCAGGGACGCGGCATTCCAGCCGAACTGATCCAGACCATTCCCTACGCAATGGTGATCGTGGTGCTGACAGTGATGGCGCTGGCCGCTCGCCGCGCCCGCGCAGCAAAGGCATGACAATGACTGACCAGAAAAAGAAGACAGCGCTGCTGCTGGTGGACGTGATCAATTCGTTCTTCGATCCGTCGCAGCCCAATTACTACAAGGGCGTCGAGGACGTGCTCGAGCCGATGCGCCAACTGCGCGCGGCAGCGAAAGCCTCCGGCGCGGTGACTGTGCACGCGGTCGAACGCCATCGTCCGGGTTTTGACGATTTCGAATGGCGCAAGCTGCCGCTGCACCACATCGAAGACGCCTTCGATGCCGATTTCTTCGGCGAATTCCGCCCAGAGGGCGACAACGAGACGCTGGTGCTCAAGCGCCGGTTCAGCGCCTTCTTTGCCACTGATCTGGCGCTGTTCCTGACCGAGCAGAAGGTCGAGCGGGTGATCATCGCCGGCGTCAAGACCAATGTCTGCATCCGCGCCACCGCGCAGGACGCGTTCGCCAACGGTTTCGAGCCGGTTCTGGCGCGCGAGGCGACGAATTCCAACCGCCCTCACCTTGCGGAAGCCTCGCTGGAAGACATCGACCGGTATATGGGCCGCGTGGTGTCGCTCGAGGAAGCCATCGGGATGCTGTCGTGATGCGGATTGCGGTTTCCGGCTACGCCAGCCTCGATCATGTGCTGACACTGGACGGCATTCCGACGCCGGGGCGCACGACGACGATCCTGTCGCGTCCGCAGGACGCCTGGCCACGTCTGGGCGGAAGCCCGGCCTATGTCGCAGCGGCCCTCGCCGCCAATGGCATTGACGGGGCGGTGCCGATCACATGGATTGGCGACGACGCTGCCGGACAGGATTACACCAGAGGTCTCGCGGATCAGGGCGTGCAGACGGATGGCGTCGCCGCCATTGCCGGCTCACACACACCGGTGGCGATCCTTGCCTATGAACCGGCCGGCGGCTGTCTGTGCCTTTATCATCCGGCAGAACGTTCCGGGTTGGTGCTGACCGACGCGCATCGCGCCATCATTGCCGATGCCGACTGGCTGTGCATCACGGTTGGTCCCACCGCTGCGACACGCGAAGCGCTGCATTTATTGCCCGACACCGCCAAATTGTGCTGGGTGGTGAAGGACGACCCGCGCGCGATGACGGCCGAACTCGCCGTCGAGCTGGCGGCACGCGCCGACCTGATCTGCTGCAGCGCTGCCGAGGCGGCGTTTGTGCAGACAGCGCTTCAGACTGCCGGAACCATGCGCGCTGGCGCCATGATCATCGAAACGCGCGGCGGTGCCGGCGCGCAGGTCACCGTCAACGGCGCGACGGTGTTCGTGCCCTCCGACGACCTTTCAATCACCGACCCGACGGGGGCGGGCGACACGTTTGCGGGCGGTGCGCTCGCGGCGCTCGCCAATGGCGAAACCGATCCCGTCGCAATTGTCAAAGCCGGCCACAAGGCCGCCACCGCGCTCCTCTCCAGGCGCGTTGCAAACTCCAATGAAAGTGCATGAGATGAGTGACGAACAAAGCGCAACCGCGTGGTACATTGGCGCGACGAAGGAAGAAGTCGGCGAAGCCGCGATCCTCGTTGGTGACCCGGCACGGATCGCGCGCATCGGTGCACGCATGACGGATGTTCATTCTGTCCGCGAAAACCGTGGGTTGAAGACGATTACCGGCACCTATGCCGGCAAGCGCATCACGGTTGCGGCATTTGGCATGGGCGCGCCGATTGCCACCATCGTGCTGCACGAGCTGTTTGCGCTCGGCATCCGCAATTTCCTGCGCATCGGCACCGCCATGGCGATCCCGCCGGCAAAGCTTGGTGATTTCGTGCTGGCCGACGGCGCACTGCGCACCGACGGCACGTCGAATTCCTATGCCCCGCTCGGCTTTCCGGCGATTTCAGACTTCACGCTCAACACCGTGCTGCGCGAGAAGCTGCGGGCGTCGTCGCGCGCCTGGCATGCCGGCATCTACGGCACCTATGACGGTTTCTACACCGAGATGTTCGGTCTCTCCGGCAAGCGCCGCGAGATGATCGGCCAGCTCAAGGACGATATCGAGCGCATGGGCCTGATCGGCACCGACATGGAAACCTCGGCGCTGCTGACGGCGGCGCGGATTCTCGGCGCGCGCTGCTCGACGCTGTGCATCGCCACGGTGGATGCCCACACCCAGGTGAAGATCGACGACGCGGCGATGGATGTCGCCGAAGCCGAACTGTTCGACGTCGCGCTGGCCGCGATGGCGTCGCTGCCAGCCTGACCTCTGCGTCGGGTTTTGGCACTGCAAGAAAGGAAATGACATGACCACGCTGATCGACCGCTATTTCGAAACGCTCACCGAGCGTCTCAAGACTGTTCAGACCACGCAGGCGGCAGCCATCGAGAAGGCCGCGGAAGCCTGCGCCAAGAGCATTGCCGCCGGCAAGCTCGCCTTCACCTTCGGCACCGGCCACGGCGCCCTGCCCGCGCTGGAAAGCTTCCCGCGCACTGGAACGATTGTCGGCTTCCGTCCGATCGTCGAAAGCACGATGATTTCGTTCCACCATGTCTGGGGCGACATGGGCGCGCGCCAGTATCGCTTCATCCATGCACAGGAAGGCTACGGCACCGCGATCCTGAAGTCGCACCAGATCGACCCCGCCGACACGATGATCCTGTTTTCGCATTCCGGCATCAACGCCGTGATCATGGACATCGCCATGGAGTGCAAGGCGCGCGGCATCACGCTGATCGGCGTCACCTCCCTGCCCCACTCGTCGAGCACGCCGTCGCGCCACTCGTCCGGCAAGCGCCTGTTCGAGGTTGCCGATGTGGTGATCGACACCGGCATCCCGCGTGCCGACGCCAACCTCAAGATTGACGGACTGGACTCGCCGGTGGGCGCAAGCTCGACGTCGGTCACTATCGCCATCGCCCATGCGATCGTGTCGCTGACGGCCGAGAAGCTGGTCCAGCAGGGCGTGCACCCGCATGTCATGGTCAGCCCGAACACCACCGACAAGGAACAGGCGAACCGCCAGAACGACGAGAACTACGAGCAGCTCTGGGCTCGCCTGAAGGCACGGTGATGACCATGGATCGCAAGCTCTTTATTGATGGCCTGTGGGTCGATGCGGCTGACGGCCGCCGCCTCGACATCAAGGACCCCGCGACCGGCGATCTCGTCGGCTCCAGCTCGCTGGCCAGCCGCGCCGACGTCGACCGTGCGGTCGAAGCCGCCGCACGCGCGCTTCGGACCTGGGGCACTACCCACGCCGACGAGCGCGCCCGCATCCTGCACCGCGCCGCCGACCTGATCGAGCAGCGCGTCGACGCGATTGCCGACACGCTGACGCGCGAGCAGGGCAAGCCGGTGCCGGACTCCAAGAAGGAGATCCTGTTCGGCTGCACCGTCATTCGCTACTATGCCGAGGAAGGCCGCCGTCTCGGCGGCACCATCCGCCCCTCCTCGCGCCCGGACATCCGCAGCCTCGTCACCACCGCGCCGGTTGGCGTCGTCGGTGGCATCGTGCCGTGGAACTACCCGGTCGACCTCTACGCCTGGAAAGTGGCCCCGTCGCTGGCTGCCGGCTGCACGCTGGTGGTCAAGCCGCCTCATGAGACGCCGCTGGCAATCGCGCAGGTGGTGGAATGCTTCATCGACGCCGGCCTGCCGGCAGGCGTGCTCAACGACATTCCCGGCACCGGGCCGGAAGTCGGCGCAGCGCTTGCCGAACATCCCGGCATCGCGATGATCTCGGCGACGGCGTCGGTTCCTGCCGGGCAGTCGATCATGCGGGCGGGCGCGGTGAACCTCAAGCGCATGTCGCTGGAGCTGGGCGGCCACAGCCCGTTCATCGTGCTCGACGACGCCGACATCGAAGAAGCCGCAGCCGCAGCCGCACGGCGCTCCTTCTCCAACATGGGGCAGATCTGCATTGCCGTGAACCGCATCCTGGTGTCGAAGCCGATCCATGCGCGCTTTGTCGAGGCACTGACCGCCGAGACCCGCAAGATCGTGCTTGGCCATGGCGTCGAACCCGGCGTGCTCTACGGCCCGGTCCTGAACGAAAGCGTGCGCACCCGCGTGTCGCGCCAGATCGAGGACGCACTGCAACGCGGCGGCAAGCTGGTCACCGGCGGAACCGTCCCGAAGGGCGATCTCTACGACCGTGGCTTCTTCTTCGAGCCGGCGCTGGTCGACAATGTGCCGGACGGGGCGCTGGCGGTGACTGAGGAAACGTTCGGACCGCTGGCCGCGATCCGTGCCGTTGCCGACGATCGCGAGGCGCTGACCATCGCCAACGCCCTGCCCTTCGGCTTGGCTGCTTACGTCTATTCCGGCGACCTCGAACGCGCCTGGTCGATGGCCGATCAGATCGAGGCAGGGGCCGTCGGCGTCAACGTCAACGACACCAGCGAGCTGCAGGCGCCGTTCGGCGGCTGGAAGATGAGCGGCATGGGACGCGAGCTCGGACCGGAAGGAATCGAGGCTTATCGCGAATCGAAGCACATCAAAATGCGGGTTCGCAACCGGATCGTCTGACCAGTTTTCTCGCGAAATGGACAAGAATCAGGCCGGAACAACTGTTGTTCCGGCCTTTTTCGTACGCAAAACCAGGCGAAAACGACCTGAATCCGGGCGTTCTGGCGGTTTTATCCCAGAATCTGGTGACGAATCGGCCGGTTGACAGCTGTCAACTTGACATCCGGCACTTGGTGAGGATCGGTTAATTTCCGTTAACCCTCTTTCGCTTGACTCGGGCTGACGCTTCCAACACCCTGCCTACGGAAAAAGACAGTATCCACGACGTTTCCCCGTAACCGGCGCCTGGGACTGTCAACTCAAGCGGAATCGCGTAGAATTTGGCCAGCGTACTGAGTCGGGTGAGTCTGTCGTCCGGCTCCGTGCGCGCAATTATGCAGGCAGACCTTTGTTGAACACCACCGACCAACCCATAAACGTCCCCGCTGACAAGCAGATCGCTGCTGATGCGGAATTGCTGTCGGCGCAGCTCGCTGCGCTGCGCGGACGCTTGTTCCCGCCGAACGCGCGAAAGACCCTGCGGCCGTTCACCAGCGGCGAAGCGGCACGGCTGATCGGCGTCAGCGACGGCTATCTGCGGCAGCTGTCGATTGCCGGCGAAGCCCCCTCCCCCGAAATCGGGTTGGGCGGGCGCCGGTCGTATTCGCTGTCCGACGTCAATGCGTTGCGTCATCATCTCGCCAGTCAGGGCGGCGCGAAATCGCGCCAGTACATCAAGTGGCGGCAGCCGGGCGAGCACCTGCAGGTGCTGGCGGTAACCAACTTCAAGGGCGGCTCCGGCAAGACCACCACCACAGCGCACCTGGCGCAGTATCTGGCGCTGCAGGGCTATCGCACGCTGGCCATCGATCTCGATCCGCAGGCGTCATTGTCGGCACTGTTCGGCTATCAGCCGGAGCTGGATCTCAGCGGCAACGATACGCTGTACGGCGCGATCCGCTATGACGACGAGCGGGTGCCGCTCGAGAACGTCATTCGCAAGACCTATTTCGACGGGCTCGACCTGATCCCGGGCAATCTGGAACTGCAGGAGTTCGAGCACACCACGCCGCAATATCTCGCCAACCGGCGCGATAGCGATTCAGGCGGACTGTTTTTCGCCCGCGTCCAGGAAGCCATTGCTTCGGTCGAGGATCGTTACGACGTTGTCGTCATCGACTGCCCTCCCCAGCTTGGCTACCTGACGCTGAGCGCCTTGTGCGCGGCGACCTCGGTGATCGTGACCGTGCATCCGCAGATGCTCGACGTCGCCTCGATGAGCCAATTTCTGTTCATGACCTCCGACCTGCTCTCCGTTGTGCGCGAGGCCGGTGGCACGCTGAACTTCGACTTCCTGCGCTATCTGATCACGCGCTACGAACCCAATGACGGGCCGCAGACGCAAATCTCTGGTTTCCTGCGCACTCAGTTTGGCGATCGCGTCCTGACCGCGCCGATGCTCAAGTCGACGGCTGTGTCCGATGCCGGCCTGACCAAGCAGACGCTGTATGAAGTCGGCCGTGAGAATTTCACCCGCAGCACCTACGACCGCGCGTTTGAGGCGCTGACCGCCGTCAACCGCGAAGTCGAGGTGTTGATGATGCAGTCATGGGGGAGGCCGGTATGACCTGCGCCCTGTTGACAGCTGTCAACCTTGCCGCCGTTCCGCCCGAGAAGACGCGCGCTGAAGGGCAGGGGAGGCTGAGATGACGACACGCAAGAACCAGCTTCGCTCATTGTTCAGCGCGCCCGCCGCAGGCGAGGCCAGTGCGGAACCGATTGTCCCCGTGCCGGCACCAGTGACGGAGCCGCCGCAGAAGCGCACCGCTTCGTCGGCGGTCAAAGCCATGGGGCTGTCGCTTGGCGCGCTGTCGCAGGAAGCGGAAGCCGCACGTCGGTTGCGCGATACGCTGGCTGCGGGCGAGCAGGTGGTCGAACTCGACCCGAACCTGATCGAGCGGTCGCCCTATATGGACCGCCTGAGTGAAGGCGCGACCAACGACAGCGATTTCGAGACCCTCAAGCAGAGCCTGGCCGAATATGGCCAGCAGGTGCCGGTGCTCGTGCGTCCGCACTCTGACGCGGATAAGGCCGCCAAGGGGCTGTACCAAGTCGCCTACGGCCATCGGCGCGTTCAGGCGTCACGCGCCCTGGGCAAGCCCGTACGGGCCGTGGTGCGCGTGCTGGACGACACCGCGCTGGTGCTGGCGCAAGGCAAGGAAAATGCCGAACGCCGCGCCCTGAGTTTCATCGAGCGCGCCTTCTTTGCCCGCACGCTGGTCGACAACGGTTTTGACCGCGCTACCGCACAGGCGGCGCTGTCGGTGCACAAGTCGGAAATCAGCCGCTTGCTGCAAGTCGCCGAGACCATCCCTTTCTCGATCGCGCAAGCTGTCGGGCCTGCACCCAAGGCGGGGCGTCCGCGCTGGATGGAACTGGGCGAGTTGCTGTCCAAGGATGTCAGCGATCTGGCGCAGGACGAGCTCACGTCGAGGGCGTTTCAGGACAGCGACAGCGATACACGGTTTCAGCTGCTCTACGACCGGTTGCAGCAGACGGCCAAGGGGCAGGCGGGCAAGAGTGCCGCCCGCTCCATTCCGATCCGCGATGCGGAAGGGCGTACGATCGCCGATCTGACCCGTAGCGGCAGTACGGCGCGTCTCAACATTCCGCGCAGCAGCGGCGAAGGGTTCGCCGATTATCTGGCCGCGCGGCTACCGCAACTTCACGCCGCGTTTCGCGAGCAGAAGGGTGAGGGCGATCCAGAATAGAGTTTGCCGCGCGAACCGGAAGGTTGCGCGGTGTGTGTGCGTAAAAACGAAATGAAAACGGAGAAACAGGCAAGAAAAAAGGCCCCCAGAACGTTACCATTCCGGAAGCCCCCTTTCGATGTAGCAATCTGAAAGAATCACTTCCGACTCGACCTGTCAAGGTCTGGACGCGTTCCGGCCCAAAATTCTGCGCCTCAGAGTCGAGGTTACAGCATGACTGCGCGTTTTGCGACGACGCCATTTGGCGGCGCACGGATGAGTGCGTCGATTTTTAGGAAGCAACAACACATCGAGCGCCAGCGGACATCGCTGCGCGACGGTGGAAACGACACCGGACGGGCCGAAAAGTGGCAACTGATTCGCGCGCTTTCGGAGGCGAGGGCGGTCTATGCGCTGTCCGATCGGGCCATTACCGTTCTTGAAGCGCTGCTCAGCTTCCATCCTGAACGCGAACTCGACGGATCGAACCCGATCATCGTGTTCCCGTCCAACGATGAGTTGTCGATGCGCTGCCGCGGCATGGCCGATGCAACGTTGCGCCGGCACATTGCCTCGCTGGTGCAGGCCGGACTGATCATGCGCCGCGATAGCCCCAACGGCAAACGCTACTGCCGCCGTGACGCCCACGGTGAGGTCGAGACGGCCTTCGGCTTCGATCTGTCGCCACTGGCGCTGTGCGCCGCTGAAATCCATGCCGAAGCCGAGAAGATGCGGGCCCATGCACGTGGCTGCCAGAAGCTGCGCGGCGAGATCACCATTCACATCCGGGACGTCGCCAAGATCCTCGACGCTGCCCGGGCTGAGAAGCGCAAAGGTGATTGGGAGACCCTGGAACTCGCCCTGGTGCCAATGACGCGACGCCTGTCCCGCCTCGCCTCGAAAGAGGTGCTGGAAGCACGCCTCTCGGAGCTGGTGAGCTTGAGGGCAAAGGTCGAGAATGCCTACGTAGAAACTCTCGAAGAAATAGAATTGAGCGGCAATGACAGCAATTCTGAGCGGCACTATCAGAATTCAAATCCAGAACCACTATTTGAACCTAGCTCCGAAAAAGAGCTGAACGAGGAACGGTCGGCGCAAACCAACCTGAAGCAGCGGCCTCCCGTCACGCTGGCCTACCTGCTTTCGGTGTGTCCAAGCCTCGCCAGCTATGCCCGGGACGGCGTTGACACCTGGCAACAGGTTCTGACCACGGCCCAGCTGGTTCGATCGATGCTCGGCGTGTCTCCCGACGCCTGGCGACGAGCCTGCGAGGCAATGGGCGACTTCACCGCCGCGGTCACGATCGCTGCCATGCTGGAAAAAGCCGAGACGATCCGCTCGCCCGGCGGCTATCTGCGGGCGCTGACCGAACGTGCCGAAAGCGGGTTGTTTTCCGTGCGGCCGATGCTGGCAGCGCTCGAACATCCCGACGGGGGAGGGCGCCAGGGGACGGCATGATGGAAACTCAGCGCATCGAAACGGCTTTGGGCGTTTGCGGCAATGCACGGCCGACCCGTGACAGGTCAGTTGCGCGGCTGGGCTGGATCAACGCCGGCAGTCTCGCTGTAACCCCGCCGTTGTTTTTGCTGGGCGTAGCGGTTGAAGGCGCGCAGTGCATCGCTGTGATCTCGATGCAGTTCGATGATCTGTCGCCCGCGTCTGCCGATACGCCCCCAGCGGCGCAGAAGCGCGACATCGTCAAACAGCGACGGCTCGATCGACAGGGCATAGAAGCGCGCCATGTTGCGGGCGGGATCGATGCGGTGAAGCAGCAGCGAGGGTGTATCGGTCATGGCGCCAAAGCTGGCGCGCGCAGACCGACACGTCCAACGCATTCGATGAATCGATTGCAGGGGATCGATTCATGCGGCTGATCGGTTTAGAGCCCCGACGCTTTGGTCAGATTGACGCGGAAACGGTCGCGGCGGCGCTGATATTTGCGCGTCATCTCAGCGGAAGCATGGCCCAGCTGCTTTTGCACGTAGCGTTCGTCGACTTCGGCCGAGGAGGCGAGCCCGGCGCGCAGCGAATGGCCGGCAAAAAGGGCTGCGCGATCACCTTCCGGCAGGTCGCCCCGCACACCGGCGGCAAGGGCTGCGCGCTTGACCAGACGGGCGACTTCCTGGTCCTGCAACCGGTTCGGGCCGACCTTTTTGCCCTGACCGGTGACGCGTCGAAACAACGGGCCGTGGGCAATGCGGGCAAAGCTGAGCCAGGTCTGCAGCGCGACGACGGGGCAGGTGAGGTCCGACGATCCGCGGCCGATCTCGACCTCGCGCCAACCGGTCTTGCCGCGCAATGTGACCAGAACGCCCTTGTCGAAAACCTCGATCCAGCCGCGGCCGTCTTCGGTCTGGTCGCGGGCCATATCGAGAGCGACGATTTCGGAACGTCGCAGGCCGCCGGCAAAGCCCAGCAGCAGCATGGCGCGGTCGCGCAGGCCACGCAGCGATCCGCGATCCAGCGTCTCGAGCATCGCGACGAGATCTTCCGGCAGGATCGCTTCCTTCTGGCGCGGCGGCGCGGCGTGCTTGTTGCGGATGCCGGCCATCACCGTGGCGATGTGGCGGTCCTTGCGGTCGAGCGTCAGGCCGCGCTGGGTATAGTTCCACGACAGCGACGACAGTCGCCGTTCGATGGTGGAAACGGAATTGGGTTTCTTGTCGCCGATCACCGTGCCGGAGGCACAGGCCGAGATGTAGAGGCCGACGGTCTGGGGATGGGGCGGCATCACCGCCAGCCCTTGCCTGCGGCACCAGCTGGAAAAGTGCTTCCAGTCGGACGCATAGGCGCGACGTGTATTGGCGGAACTGGCCGCCTCGACATAGTCGCGCGCCCGATCCGCCAGCGCATCCAGATGGCCGGAGAG
>JBEBXE010000019.1:0-20740 GCA_040391705.1 Aerobium aerolatum | reverse complement strand
GGCAGATGATGCTTGACTTTTGATGTAATGGCGGTTCCCGCCGCCTTGCACCGACATGGCTCTTCCGCTATAGCAGCGCCACCCGCGTAGACACCCTTGGAGGCAATGCGGTGGGGGGCGGCTTCCCGCTAGGAATGCCGCTTTCGACGTTTGGGGATCTCGATCCGCAAACGCTCCAGCAACAAACGAAAGGAAATGCCATGAGCAACTCTTATGAGCTCAAGGCCCAGACGCGCGATCGGGTCGGTAAGGGGTCCGCCCGTGAACTGCGTCGTAACGGCATGGTCCCTGCAGTAATCTACGGCGACAAGCAGGCTCCGCTTGCAATCGCCCTGAACTACAAGGACGTCTATTACAAGATTCACGGTGGCGCTTTCAAAACCACCATCGCGACGATCGACGTCGACGGCCAGAAGATCCAGGTGCTCCCGAAGGACTACCAGCTCGACCCGGTTCGTGATTTCCCGGTCCACGTCGACCTGCTGCGCGTCAGCAAGAACACGATGGTGACGGTGCAGATCCCAGTTCGCTTTACCAATGAAGAAGCGTCGCCTGGCATCAAGCGCGGTGGCGTGTTGAATACGGTTCGTCACGAGATCGAAGCCAACGTCGCGGCCAACGCGATCCCGGACTTCATCGAAGTTGACCTCACCGGCACCGATATCGGCGATTCGATCCACATTTCGGCGATTGCCCTGCCGAAGGGTGTTGAGCCGACCATCACCGACCGCGATTTCACCATTGCAACCATCGCCGCTCCGGCTGGCCTCAAGTCTGAGACCGACGAAGCTGCTGCGGAGGAAGCTGGCGCCTAATCGCCATTTGAGCTGGGAGCGTCTTTCATGCTGCTACTTGTCGGCCTCGGCAATCCCGGCTCAAAATACGAGAACAACCGGCATAATGTCGGTTTTCTGGCGGTGGACGCTATCGCCCGCCGCCGCTCCTTCTCACCCTGGTCGAAGAAGTTCCAGGGCCTGATCGCCGAAGGGCGACTCAACGACGAGAAGGTGCTGTTGCTCAAGCCGCAGACCTTCATGAACCTGTCCGGCCAATCGGTCGGCGAAGCGATGCGCTTCCACAAGATTGCCCCATCCGACGTCGTCGTTCTCTACGACGAACTCGACCTCGTGCCCGGCAAGGTCCGCGTCAAGACCGGCGGCGGTGCCGGTGGCCACAATGGCATCCGCTCGATGGACGCCCATTGCGGCAAGGACTATCGCCGCGTGCGCATTGGCATCGGTCACCCCGGCGTCAAGGACATGGTGATGCCGCATGTGCTCGGCGATTTCTCCAAATCCGACCAGACCTGGCTTGAGCCGCTGCTCGATGCGATCGCCAGCGACGCCGACTATCTCGTGCGCGGCGACGACAACGGCTTCATGAACAAGGTGACGCTGGCTGTGCGCGGGCCGGAGCCCGCCGCAGTTGCGCCACAAAAGCCTGCTGCGAAGGCGCAAAGCCATATCCGCCAGGCACGGTCCCAGCCACAGGGCATCAAGCCGCCTGACAGCGGCCCGATGGCCGAGATGCTGAGAAAGCTTTTCGGCAACAAGGGGTGATTAACCCCGCAGGACGGAACCAATCTCGCGCAAGCGCGTCTTCCCAGCACCATGACCAAGGCCAGGCCTATGACCAACGGTTGTGAACCGGAATCGATCGAGGACGTTCTCGACCGCGTCGAAGAGGCGGCGGAAGGGGAAAGGCATGTCTCGGTCGCCGACATCGTCGACAAGATCGGCGACGGTGCGTTCGCGCCGCTGATGCTCGTCCCCGCTTTGCTCATGGTTTCGCCTGCAACCGCCATCTTCGGCTTCGGCACCATCTGCGGCCTGATCATTGCGATCATCGCGTTCCAGATGCTGGTCGGCCAGAAGAAGCTGTGGCTACCGCAATTCATCCTCCGGCAGAAACTTGCGTCCCACCGGGTCGAGCGCACCGTCGATTTTCTCACCCGGCCGGCACGCGCTGTCGACGGCCTGACCCGGCCGCGGCTGTCTTTTCTTGTTGCCGCGCCGGCAGACCGTATCTGGGCTGCGTTATGCATTGTGCTGGCGCTGCTAGTGCCGGTTTTCGAGCTGGTCCCGATGTCGGCCACCATCATCGGCGCGTCCATCGGCCTGTTCGGCCTCGCCATGCTGGCGCGCGATGGATTGCTGGCGATTATCGGCCTGGCCATCCTCAGCATCGCCGCCTGGCTGCTATGGAATGTCGCGACTTGATGCGCAGGGGTTGACGATCTGCCCCCCTTTGCGCATAGCCCTAGGCAAATTCCGATCTCCCGATAGGATCACACCATGGGTTTCAAATGCGGCATCGTTGGCTTGCCCAACGTTGGTAAATCGACGCTTTTCAATGCGCTGACCAGAACTGCGGCTGCACAGGCCGCCAACTACCCCTTCTGCACCATCGAGCCGAACACCGGCGAAGTGGCAGTTCCCGACCCGCGCATGCAGGCAATCGCCAACATCGCCGGCTCGAAGGAGCTGATCCCGACGCGCATTTCCTTCGTCGACATTGCCGGCCTCGTGCGCGGCGCGTCGAAGGGTGAAGGCCTCGGCAACCAGTTCCTCGCCAACATCCGCGAAGTCGACGCCATCGTCCACGTGCTGCGTTGCTTCGAAGACGACGACATCACCCACGTCGAGGGTCGTATCGACCCCGTCGCCGATGCCGACACCGTCGAGACCGAGCTGATGCTGTCCGACCTCGACAGCCTCGAGCGCCGCGTCATCCAGACGCGCAAGCGCGCCGGCCTCAAGGACAAGGAATCCATCACCGTCCTGCCGGTGATGGAACAGGCGCTGGCGCTGCTTCAGGAAGGCAAGCCGGTCCGCATGATGCTGAAAGGCATCGCGCTGGACGACCTCAAGATCCTGCAGGGTCTCAACCTGCTGACCTCCAAGCCGGTGCTCTACGTCAGCAACGTCGCCGAGGCCGAAGCGGCGACCGGCAACGCGCACACCAAGGCCGTCGAGGCAATGGCGGAAACCCAGGGCGCGCGCGCGGTCGTCATCTCGGCCGCCATCGAAGCCGAGGTAGCCCAGCTGCCCGACGAGGAAGCCAAGGAATTCCTCGACGAAATGGGGCTGGAAGAGCCAGGCCTCGACCGCCTGATCCGCGCCGGCTACGAACTGCTCGACCTCATCACCTATTTCACCGCAGGCCCGAAGGAAACGCGCGCCTGGACGGTTGAAAAGGGCTCGAAGGCCCCGCAGGCCGCAGGCGTCATTCACACCGACTTCGAACGCGGCTTCATCCGCGCGCAGACCATCGCCTACAATGACTACGTCACGCTGGGCGGCGAAGTCGGGGCCAAGGAAGCCGGCAAGGCGCGCGACGAAGGCAAGGAATATGTCGTGCAGGACGGCGACGTGCTGCTGTTCAAGTTCAACGTCTGATCCGACTGCGCGACCCGCGCTTGTCGTGACCGATCTGCAATGCCCGTGGCGGTCCGCCGCCATGGGCGACAAAACGCCCCCGCGACGATCCGCATTGCGGTCGCGAAACGCATTGCATATGTCAGTCCCGGGCCTAAACTCGGATGTTCAAGACTGAACAGGATTTGTGATGAGCGAGAAGAAGTGGGCGTTCGAGGATTTCACCATCGGCTTGGTGATCGACCTCGGCACGAAGCATGTGACAGCCGAGGAAATCATCGAATTCGCCAGCGAATTTGATGCCCAGCCGATGCATCTCGACGAAGAAGCCGGCAAGGCAAGCATTCTTGGCGGCCTGTCCGCCTCAGGCTGGCATACCTGCTGCATGTTCATGCGCATGATGTGCGACGCCTTCCTGCTCGACTCCACGTCGCAGGGCTCTCCCGGCATCGACTATACCCGTTGGAAAAAACCCGTCCTGGCCGGCGACACGCTGTCGGCCACCAGCACGGTGACGGCGCGGCGTGAATCTGCGTCGAGACCTAACCTCGGCTTTGCCACGGTCACGCACGAAATGCGGAACCAGCACGGCGAGATTGTCGCCGAGATGCAGAACACCGGCATGTTTCTCAAGCGCAACGCAGGAGCGACGGCATGACGCTCGACGCCTATTTCCGCCTCGGCGAAACCATCACCCTTGGCTCGCACACCTTCGGCGCTGACGAGATCAAGGCATTTGCGGCGAAGTACGACCCGCAGCGCTTCCACATGGACGAGATCGAAGCTGAGTCCAGCGTCTTCGGCAGCCTGTGCGCCTCTGGCTGGCACACGGCGGCGATGTGGATGAAGTACAATCTAAGAGTTCGCGAGGACGCCAACGACGTCCAGTGGACCGGCAACGGCGAAGCACCCCGGTTCGGCCCCTCGCCCGGCTTCCAGAATCTCAAATGGCTGAAGCCGGTTTATGCCGGCGAAACGGTGACGTTCACCCGCCGCGCAATTGCGCACCGGGCGCTGACGTCACGCCCCGGCTGGCGGTTGCTGACCATCGCCTGCGAAGCGTTCGATTCAAAGCAGGACAAGGTGCTTGAGTTCGAAAGCGCCGTGCTGGTCAACGCCAGCGAATAGAGCCCGTACAGACCGGGCTTGCGCTCTCGGTCCTTTGGTTCTCAGGTGCCAGTCGTGCCGGAGGCGATGAGTTGCAGGCGTCGCAGCGCCTCGCTGGCCACCACGCGCGGCTGCGCCTTTTCCTTGTAGAGCTGACGGTCGGCGGCCGCGATCACCGCCTCGGCGGTCTGCCCGCTGTCGGGCAGCCACTGCGCCACGCCGATGCTGGCGGACATGCGGATGTCCTTGCTGTCGACGGCAAGCAGGTTGGTCTGGAAGCGCTGGCGGATGCCGTTGGCAACCCGAAGCGCCTCGTCTCGCGTCGTCGCCGGCAGGACGATACAGAACTCGTCGCCGCCCATCCGCGCCACCACATCAGAGCGCCGCACGCTGCCGGTCAGGATCTTCGCCACCTCCACCAGCGCACGATCGCCCGTTGCGTGGCCATAGCTGTCGTTGAGCAGCTTGAAGTCGTTCAGGTCGATCATCATCACGGCATACGCCAGACCGCTCTGTACGCCCTGCTGGTGCTCCTGTGAGAGCCGCCGCGTCAGCGCCCGCCGATTGGCAAGGCCGGTCAGCTCGTCTGTCTCCGACAAGCGTCCCAGTTCGCCCTGCAGTTTCTCGATCAACAGGATCGCAAAACCGAGATTCCAGACGCTGGCGGTGAATATCGTGCACAGCAGCGCATAGGAGGCCACGGTGTAGAATATCGGGAACGGCAGAATGCCGGTCATGACGCCGACATTGCCGGCAACGACGGTCAGTTGCCCGAGCAATGCCAGAGCGAAGCCTGCGCCCGCCACGGCGCCGCCAATGCCAAGCGGCTTCATCCGCAACAGATGCAGGGCGCACAACGACATCACGGTAGCCTGCCCACCGGCATAGACCATGCTGCGGGCGCGATCGTTGTCGTGGAAGAACACCATCAGCGCCAGCGCCGCCAGCGTCAGCGCCACCGCCAGCCCCTGTCCGCCGGCGCGCCCGTTGAAACGGCGCAGGCCGATCCAGAACTGTAGGAAGCCGAAGATGATGATGGTGTTGCCGACAACGGCAGGAACCAGCGACCCGGCATTACCCTGTATCGCCAGCACGATGCCACCGAGAAGCGCCATCAGGCAGGCGACCAGCCAGAAGCGCGGCGCCTCGTGCGACCTGTAGCGAAAGGTGAACGAGCCCCACACAACCACTACCGTCAAGGAATTCAGGAATATGACGATATACAGCGTCATAAAATCAAGATTGGGCATCGATTCTCCCCGCACTAAGGGTTCCATAGCCAATTGTATGAAAGAAACGTTGA
The DNA here is from genome assembly GCA_040391705.1 of Aerobium aerolatum. Lineage (GTDB taxonomy): Bacteria > Pseudomonadota > Alphaproteobacteria > Rhizobiales > Rhizobiaceae > Aerobium > Aerobium aerolatum_A. The sequence continues at coordinate 14,953 of JBEBXE010000019.1, read as the reverse complement.
ACACTTCGGCTGAAACTTGATGGGTTGCGAAAATGTCGCCGCACCTGCTCCCAGCTTCAGGCCAGTTGAACTAGGTTAGCGTCAATCGCTACGCTTCGGAGAATCGAACATGGTCTGGTACATCCTCGCATCCCTCGCCCTGCTGCTGGTTCAGGCCGGGCTGACCGGCTCCCTGCTGACCAAACAGGTCGGTTCGGAAAACCAGATCGGGGCGCGCGACGCGCTGCCCAAGCCCAGCATCGCGCTCGGAAGAGCACGGCGCGCGCTGGGCAATTTCCAGGAAACGCTGCCGATCTTCCTCACCATTGCGGTGTTGATCGTCGTCAAAGGCGTCGACGGATGGATGGTCCATCTTGGCGGCGCGCTCTATCTCGCAGGCCGCGTCGCCCACCTCTATTGCTACATGAAAGCACTGTCGCCATGGCGCTCGCTGGCCTATGGCGTGGCGATGATCGGCATTGCCCTGCTGCTGATTGCGCTCGTACCCGCCCTTCTGTGACGGGTACGCGCGCCCTGTCGATCAGTCGCCGTCAAACGCGATCAGGGTGTGCACCGGCACGCCGAGCGCCTCGATCTTGGCACGCCCGCCGAGATCGGGAAGGTCGATGACGAAACAAGCCGCTTCGATCACCGCCCCCATCTGGGTCAGCAACCGCACCGCCGCCTCGGCGGTGCCGCCGGTGGCGATGAGATCGTCGACCAGGATCACCTTCTCGCCCGGCGTGATGGCGTCCTTGTGCATCTCCATCTCGTCGATGCCGTATTCAAGGCTGTAGGCCACCCGCACGGTCTCGTGGGGCAGCTTGCCCTTCTTGCGGATCGGCACGAAGCCGGCCGACATCTGATGCGCGATGGCGCCACCAAGGATGAAGCCGCGCGCCTCGATCCCTGCGACCTTGTCGATCTTGGTCCCCGCCCACGGATGCACCAGTTCGTCGATGGCACGCCGGAAGGCGCGGGCGTTACCGAGAAGCGTGGTGATATCGCGAAACAGGACACCCGGCTTCGGGTAATCCGGGATCGTGCGAATTGCAGACAGCAGCGTCTCTTCAAGCGTGGATTTCACCGATTTGGCTCCGGTTGTTGGCGCGCATCTTGTGCCGGTTATGGCCCAAAAGAAAAGGGGCGGCTCGAAGCCGCCCCCAATCTTTGATGGCACCACAATTTAGTGATCGACGTTTGCCCAGACCTTGCGCTTGGTCAGGTAGACCAGTGCACCGAACAGCGCCAGGAACACCAGGACGTTGAAGCCCATGTGCTTGCGGGCCTCCAGATGCGGCTCTGCAGCCCACATCAGGAACGCCGCGACGTCGTGGACGTACTGATCGACGGTTTCCGGCGTGCCGTCGTCGTAGGTGACCTGACCGTCCGACAGCGGGTTCGGCATCGACAGCGCCGTGCCCGACAGGAAGTGCGGGTTGTAGTAGGTGCCCGGCTGCAGGTCGTAGCCTTCAGGTGCGTCCTGATAGCCCGTCAGCAGCGAGTAGATGTAGTCCGGGCCACTCTCCGCATACTGGGTGAAGACGTCGAAGATGAAGGTCGGGAAACCACGCTCGACGGCACGCGCCTTGGCAATCAGCGACAGGTCTGGCGGGGCAGCACCGTTGTTGGACGCCGCAGCCGCTTCAGGATTGGCGAAGGGCGACGGGAAGTGGTCCGACGGCAGTGCAGCGCGCGTAAACATCTCGCCGTCAGCGTTCGGTCCGTCCTGAACCTCGTACTCAGCCGCGAGAGCACGTACCTGCGCTTCGGAGTAGCCGAGAGCGGACAGCGTCCGGAACGGGACGCGGGTCAGGCCGTGGCAGGCGGCGCAGCCCTCACGGTAGACCTTGAGGCCGCGCTGAAGCTGGCCCTTGTCGTAAGTGCCGAACGGTCCCGCAAAGCTCCAGTCCTGCTCGACTGGCTTGACGAGCGGGTTTTCAGCAGCCTGTGCGACGGTGGCAACGCTAAATGCGATCCCGAGCGCCGCCAGTCCCTTGAAGAAAGAATTCATGTTCAAGTCCTTGTCTGCCTGAAGCCGCTCAGCCCTGGGTTTCCGTGGCGGCTGGTGCCGAAGCTGAGCCCTTCTTCTTCTTCGCGAGCACTGCCTCTGTGATCGAGTTCGGCAAACGCCGCGGTGTCTCGACCAAGCCCAGTACGGGCAGGACAATGAGGAAGAAGGCGAAATAGAACGCCGTCGAAGCCTGCATCAACGCGATGTAGATGCCTTCTGCCGGACGCGAGCCGAGGTAGCCGAGGAACACCGCATTCACGAGGAACAGCCAGAAGAACAGCTTGTACCACGGACGGTAGACCGCCGAGCGAACCTTGGACGTGTCGAGCCACGGCACGACGAACAGCACCAGAACCGCGCCGAACATCGCCAGAACGCCACCCAGCTTCGAGTCGATCGGCCCGATGTTGAAGGTGATCGCACGCAGGATCGCGTAGAATGGCAGGAAGTACCATTCCGGAACGATGTGCGCAGGCGTCTTCAGCGGATCAGCCGGAATGTAGTTGTCAGCGTGACCGAGGAAGTTCGGGATGTAGAAGACGAAGTAGGCGAACAGGGCGATGAACAGGATCATCGCAAAGCCGTCCTTGATCGTCGCATACGGCGTGAACGGAACCGTGTCGGTCTTGTGCTTCACCTCAATGCCGGTCGGATTGGTCTGACCGGTGATGTGGAACGCCCAGATGTGCAGGACGACGACGCCGGCGATCATGAAGGGCAGCAGGTAGTGAAGCGAGAAGAAGCGATTGAGGGTCGGATTGTCGACCGCGAAACCGCCGAGCAACAGCGACTGGATCCATTCGCCGACCACCGGAATGGCGGTGAAGAAGCCGGTGATGACCGTTGCACCCCAGAACGACATCTGGCCCCAGGGCAGAACGTAGCCCATGAACGCGGTTGCCATCATCAGCAGATAGATGATGCAGCCCAGCACCCAGATGACCTCGCGCGGCGCCTTGTAGGAGCCGTAGTAGAGACCACGGAAGATGTGGACATAGACGGCGACGAAGAACATCGACGCGCCGTTGGCATGCAGGTAGCGCAGCAGCCAGCCCGAATTGACGTCGCGCATGATCTTCTCGACCGAGTCGAACGCCATCTGCGTCGAGGCCGTGTAGTGCATGGCGAGCACGATGCCGGTGATCAGCTGCACGCCGAGCATCAACGCCAGGATGCCACCAAACGTGTAGGCGTAATTCAGATTACGCGGAACCGGGTAGGAAATAAACGAATCATGCACCAGCCGCGGCAGCGGCAGGCGTGTGTCGAACCAGCGTCCGAGGCCGGTCGTAGGCGAATAGGTCGAGTGTCCACCGCTCATGGTCTAAAGCTCTCTCTTTCCCTCAACCGATCCTGATGACCGTATCGGAGATAAATTCATAGTTCGGAATATGCAGGTTTTCCGGTGCCGGACCGCTGCGAATGCGCCCTGCGGTGTCGTAGTGCGACCCATGACATGGGCAGAACCAGCCGCCGAAATCGCCAGCCTGGCCGAGAGGCACGCAACCCAGATGGGTGCAGGAACCGACCATAACGATCCAGTTCTCCTTGCCTTCACCAGCCGAACGATCGACGTCGGTAGCAGCAGCATCAGCGCCGAGATTGGCGTTGCGTGCGTTGGTATCGGGAAGATCGGCAACGGTGACCGCCTTGGCTTCCTCGATTTCCTTGTCGGTGCGGTTGCGAATGAAGATCGGCTTGCCGCGCCACTTCGCGGTCACTGACATGCCCGACTCGATCGACGACACGTCGACTTCAATCGTGGCCATAGCCAGCGTCGATGCGTCCGGACGCATCTGGTCGATGAAGGGCCAAGCAACTGCGCCAGCGCCGACGACGCCGGTCATCGCAGTTGCGACGTAGAGAAAATCTCGGCGGTTATGCTCGATCGTTTCGTTCGCGCTCACGGGCACAGGATCCTTTCGCCTCACTATTGCCGGAAAAGAATCAACCAGACTAGAACGTCCGTTCTGTTCGCCACCCTCGTCATATGCATAGCTAGCTGGCGACGGCTGGCGGATTCCCCCTGCATTTGGCTGTGGTTTCTATGCGCGCTGCCAGCGATTGTCCAGTATCACGAGATGGTGAGGGCAGATTGTCGCGGCCTGAAGCCACAACTTCGTGCTTCCGTAACGTCCGCCTCCCGCCGCGCGGGAGGCTAAACGCCTCATTCCGCCGAAAGGCTTGACGCAAGAAAGCCACCCGACTGGCGCTTCCACAGCTGTGCGTAGAGTCCGTCGCGGGCGATGAGCTGTTCGTGGGTGCCCTCCTCGACGATTTTGCCGTTGTCGATGACCACCAGCCGGTCGAGCGCCGCGATGGTGGAAAGCCGGTGCGCCACCGCGACGACGGTCTTTCCTTCCATCAATTTGTAGAGATTTTCCTGAATTGCCGCCTCGACTTCCGAATCGAGTGCGGACGTCGCCTCATCGAGAATGAGGATCGGCGCGTTCTTCAGCATCATCCGGGCAATGGCGATGCGCTGGCGCTGTCCGCCCGACAATTTGACCCCGCGTTCGCCGACATGCGCGTCGTAGCCCAGACGTCCCTTCGGATCGCTGGCGTTGAGAATGAAATCATGGGCAGCCGCGCGCCGCGCCGCCTCGACGATTTCCGCATCGGTCGCCCCCGGCTTGCCATAGGCAATGTTGTCGCGGATCGAGCGATGCATCAGCAGCGGGTCTTGCGCGACGACGCCGAACTGTGCCCGCAGCGATGCCTGGGTGAGGCTGCGGATGTCCTGCCCGTCGAGCAGGATGCGCCCGCCTTCGACGTCGAACAGCCGCAGCGCCAGATTGACCAGCGTCGTCTTGCCCGCCCCCGACGGCCCGACCAGCGCAACACGCTCGCCGGCGCGGATATGCAGGTCGAGATTTCCGATGACGCCGCTGCTCTTGCCGTAGTGGAAATTGACCTTGTCGAACCGCAGGTCGCCCTTGGCGCGGGTGATCACGGCCGCATCGGGGGCGTCGCGCAATTCCGGCTTCACCGAAATCGTACCGGTCGCATCCTGCACCGTCGCAAACGAGCGGATGAGGCCGTTGATGTTGAACATCATGTAGCCCGACATCTGGTTGAGACGGAACACCAGCCCCATGGCGGCGGCAATCGCGCCGGTGGTGGCGCTTCCGTTCATCCAGCCGCGAATCGCGAGCCAGAACACGGCGGCCATCATGAAGCCGTTGAGAATGGCGACCGCCGAGCGCACGCTGGTGATCGAGCGTGTCAGCGCCTTCACCGCGTCGAGGTAGCGCTCCATGCCGTCGCGAACGAAATCGTTCTCGCGATGACCGCTGTCGAACAGCTTGACCGCCATGATGTTGGTGAAGGCGTCGACCAGCCGGCCGTTGAGGATCGAGCGTTCGTCGGCAGAACGTCGCCCGGCCGCACGCAGTGGCGGCAACAGCACCCACGCCGCGCCGAGATAGGCTGCAAGCCACACCAGCAGCACCACGCCGAGCATCGGATCGAGCATGACGAGGATGGTGCCGGCCAGCACCAGAAACGCCAGAAAGCTCCACATCGTCTGCAAGGTCGAGACGATGAAGTCGCCGGTGGCCTCGCCGCCTTGCAGAATCTTCGTGGCAATTCGTCCGGCGAAGTCATTCTGATAAAACGAATAAGGCTGCTCGATCACCCGCCGGAACGACTGCCAGCGTACCAGCTGATAGAAGCTCGGCACGATGACCTGCTGCTCGACAATCGCGTTGACGATCATCACCGCTGCGCGAATGACCAGAACGAGCACCAGGAACGCCACCAGCGCCTGCCAGTGATCGGCAAGCAACTGCGACGGCGACGATTTTTCCAGCAGATCGATCAGCCAGCCGAGAGACCAGTAGAGCGCGGCATCCACCGCGCCCGACAGGCCGCCGACGATCAGCAACAGGATGAACGGTCCTTTTGCCTGCCGCGCGAAGTAGAGAATGAACTGCCACGCATCGCGTGGCAGCACATCGCGCTCGGTGTCCGCGAAGGGTTCGATGACACCCTCGGCCTTGCGCCAGATGCGCTCGGCGAAACCATCATCCCTGCGCGGCTCTTCGGTGACGCTCATTCGGCGGCAACGTCCTTTTCCATCTCGTCGTGCAACAGGAACCCGCCCGACTGCCTTTGCCATAACTGGGCATAGAGCCCGCCGGTGGCAAGCAATTCGTCGTGGGTGCCCTGCTCGATGACGCGCCCCTTGTCCATGACAATGAGCCGGTCCATCGCGGCGATTGTCGACAGGCGATGTGCGATGGCGATCACCGTCTTGCCCTCCATCAGGCGATAGAGGTTCTGCTGGATCGCCTCCTCGACCTCGGAGTCGAGCGCCGACGTCGCCTCGTCGAGGATCAGCACCGGTGCGTCCTTGAGCATGACGCGGGCGATCGCCACGCGCTGGCGCTGCCCACCGGACAGCTTGACGCCGCGTTCGCCGACATGGGCGTCCAGCCCCTTGCGTCCCGTCGGATCGGACAGCGTGCCGATGAACTCCAGCGCCTCGGCGCGCCGCGCCGCCTCGATGACCATCTCGTCCGACGCATCGGGACGGCTGTAGCGGATGTTGTCGCGCAGCGAGCGGTGCAGCAGCGAGGTGTCCTGCGTCACCACGCCGATATGCGCCCGCAGCGAGTCCTGCGTCACGGCGGAGATATCCTGCCCGTCGATCGTCACCTTGCCGCCCTCGATGTCGTAGAAGCGCAGCAGGATGTTGACGAGCGTCGATTTACCCGCGCCGGAACGACCGACGATGCCTACCTTTTCACCCGGCTTGATCGTCAGCGACAGTTCTTCAATGACGCTGCGCTTCTTGCCGTAGTGGAACATCACCTTGTCGAACACGATCTCGCCGCGCGGCACGACGATTTCCTTGGCCTCTGCCCGGTCTTCGACCAGACGCGGCATCGAGATCGAGCGGATGCCGTCCTGCACCGTGCCGATATTCTCAAACAGCGCCGACACTTCCCACATGATCCACTGCGACATGCCCCACAGGCGCAGCACCAGGCCCAACGCGACCGCGACCGCGCCGATGCTGATCGCCGCCCCCAGCCACAGCCAGATGGCGATGGCGGCGACGCTGGCGAGCAGAAGCGAATTGAGGAAATACAGCGTTCCGTAAAGGTCGGTCACCAGACGCATCATCCGATGCACGGTGCCGAGAAAATCCTCCATGCCCTCTTTGGCGAAGGAGGCCTCGCGCTGCGCATGGCTGAACAGCTTGACCGTCTGGATGTTGGCGTAGCTGTCGACCACCCGCCCGGTCATCACGGACCGCGCGTCGGCCTGTTCTTCCGCCACCTTGCCCAGGCGCGGGATGTAGTAGCGCAGCAGAACCAGATAGGTGCCAAGCCACACCGCCAGCGGCACGGCCAGCCGCCAGTCGGCCGAGCCGACGAGCCAGAGCACGCCGAGGAAGTAGACGATGACGTAGTTGAGCACGTCGATCAGCTTGATGACGCATTCGCGCACCGCCAGCGCCGTCTGCATCAGCTTGGTGGCGATACGGCCGGCGAATTCGTCCTGATAGAACGTCATCGACTGCTTCAGCAGGTAGCGGTGCACCTGCCAGCGAATGCGCATCGGGAAGTTGCCGAACAGCGACTGGTGGTTCAGCCAGGAATTGAACAGCACCGTCGTCGGCAGCAGCACCAGCACCACCAGCGCCATGCCGGCGAGCGTCCAGCCTTCGGTCTGCAGAAACGTCTCGCGATTCTGCGACGACAGCCAGTCGACGATGTTGCCGAGGAAGCCGAACATCCAGACCTCGGCCAAAGCAATGATCGAGGTGAGGATGGCCGAGATGATGATGAGCAGCCACGATCCCTTCGTGTAGTGCATGCAAAATGCCACGAGGGTCCTTGGCGGTTCCACCGGTTCTTCCGATGGAAACGGGTTCAGCAGGGATTCGAACCAGCGATACATGATGAGATCTTCTCTTGCGTCTTTATTACGTGTGGCCGCACCGCAGTCCGATCACTTATGGCCGCTGCGTGGCCCGATCTGGTTTCTGCGAGGTGCCGTCGATGACTGTGCACTCGGCCGTTCCGGTTTGCCGCGCTTGGCGATTTCCTGGCCGATCTTCAACCCGGAATTCTGAAATGGCGACTCGGATGGCCCTTGCCCAAGCACATGCCTGAAGGCTGCTGACAGGCTTGTGTCAGCAGGCGTCGCAATCGGTGCGCCCAACGAAAATTTCGGCGCGTCGACGGCGGAAAGGTTGAGCAGGTTTTGAGGCCCGGTATTTTTGATGTCGGAAGACATGATTCGATTCCTTGAAAACTCGGAAGAGGACTTCCGGCGGAATCGCGACCACGCTTCAGTTTTTAAAATTAAAGGGTCGTACCGAAACCGCCGTCAGGCCAAAAGCCTGCTGCGCAAACGCATGGGAGCGTAGAAAATTACAAAATTCATCTTTGCCTCCTGCGGTTCGGGTTGACGAAGCGTGTCCTATACCGCCGCTGGGCGGAAAATACCACCCTTCCGGCAGTCACAAATCATCAAACGCTGTTTCATGTTGCCGCCACGCAACAAGATTTTCGCTTGAGATCGCCCCCGGCGAAGCCCAAGACAGCCCGATCACACGACCGGACCAGACACGAGACTCCCGCATGAGCCAGCCGCACGCCATTCGCATCGCGCTCTATCAACCCGACATTCCGGGCAACACCGGCACCATCCTGCGCATGGCGGCCTGCCTCGATCTCGGCGTCGACATCATCGAGCCGGCAGGGTTCGACATGTCGGACCGTGCGCTCAAGCGCGCCGGGATGGACTATCTCGAGATGGCCGCCCTCACCCGCCACGTGTCGTGGGACGCATTCGAAGACTGGCGGCTCGGGGCAAAGCGGCGGCTGCTGCTGTTCACCACCCGCGCGGCCGAGCCATATACGCAGTTTGCCTTCGAGGATGGCGACATCCTGCTGTTCGGGCGTGAATCGGCTGGCGTGCCGGATCGCGTGCATGAGGCAGCCGATGCACGGTTGCTGATTCCGATGCGCCCCGGTGCCCGCAGTCTCAATCTGGCGCTGTCAGCGGCGATGACCGCCGGCGAAGCGATTCGGCAGGTCAGTCTGCCGTCGGCAGCCGGCGGATCGTGAATTCGATCACGTCGCCGGGTTGTTCGCACCAGCTTTCGATCTCGGTCCAGTAGGCCTGCCGCGGCCAACGTTCGAACCACTCGCGTGCCTTGGCGCGCGCATCGTCGCGCGGCAGCTTGAAGGTCTCGCGCAGGAATCCGTCACGCGTTTTACGGCCGATTCCGGCGCGGCTTTTTTCAAGGCTGCGCTTCAAACTGTCGAAAGGTGGCTTTGCAGGAACGCGCATGGGCATATTTCCCTGAAAATCCTTGACCCCTTGTGGCAACAGATTAGGGATCGTCGCACAACTTGACGAGTCCCTTTGTCCGCTGGCTGGCGATTCCGGCCTGACGGCTTGATGGAGCTGTGAATGCAACGCCCGGAACTACCCGCAGGATTGCCCGATGGCATAGAGGAAAAGAAAGCAATTGCGCAAGCGTGGTTCGAAGAACTGCGCGATCGCATCTGCGATACGTTTGAAAAAATCGAGGACGACCTTGATGGCCCGCTGGCCGGCTGGTCGCCGGGCCGTTTTGAGCGCACCCCGTGGAAGCGCAACGACGGCGAAGGCGGCGGCGGCGTGATGTCGATCATGCATGGCCGCGTCTTCGAAAAGGTCGGCGTCCACGTCTCCACCGTCTATGGCGAGTTCTCGCCGGAATTCCGAACCCAGATCCCGGGCGCATCGGAAGACCCACGCTTCTGGGCCTCCGGCCTGTCGCTGATCGCCCATCCGCAGAACCCGAACGTTCCGGCGGTGCACATGAACACCCGCATGGTCGTCACCACGCGCCAGTGGTTCGGCGGCGGCGCCGACCTGACGCCGGTGCTCGACCGGCGGCGCACCCAGGACGACCCGGACACGCTGGCCTTCCACAAGTCGATGCGTTTCGTGTGCGAAAAGCACCCGACAGTCGCCGACTACGACAAATACAAGCAATGGTGCGACGACTACTTCTACCTGCCGCATCGCAACGAGGCGCGCGGCGTCGGCGGCATCTTCTACGACTGGCTGAAAACCCCGCAGGAACACGGCGGCTGGGACGCGGATTTCCGGTTCACCCAGGATGTTGGCCGCACCTTCCAGGTCGTCTACAACCACCTCGTGCGCAAGAGCTTCAACCAGAACTGGACCGAAGCCGATCGCGAGGAGCAGCTCATCCGGCGCGGACGGTACGTCGAGTTCAACCTGCTTTACGATCGCGGCACCATCTTCGGCCTCAAGACCGGCGGAAACGTCAACTCGATCCTGTCGAGCCTGCCGCCCGAGGTGCGGTGGCCGTAACGCCGCGCATCCGTTGATTTTCCTGCTGGCCGGTCGAGAGATCGGCCAGTTTCGTTTGCGCCCCCATGCCACGCACGATGTTGTGATCGATTGCGCGGGGTCACGGATCGTGACAGGTTGAAAGCCGGACGTTATATGGCCTTCCTCACCCTGGGAGAGAGGCTGTCCAGTTGAGGGGGACATCTTCGATGTTGCATCACGGCATCAATCCGCGTCGCTTCGCCCAGGCAGTAAGGTTTCGGTAAAACTTTAACCATCAGGATCGCATGATGCTGTCCACACCCTCACTTGCGCTCGCCGTTCTCCTCGCTCTCACCGTTTCGGCGACCGCCTTGCCGTCGTCCGACACCGCAGTCAGCGCGGCCATCCTCAAAAGCGCGGCAATTTCGCTCAACACCATCGCCCGGGAAACCGGCTTCGTACATCGGCTGTTTCGCCCGGAAAAGCCGAGCGGGCGCACCATCATCATGCTGCACGGGTCGGGCGGCGACGAGACCACCCTTGCCGCGCTCGCCACGGCAATCGCCCCGGATGCGACGCTGATCGGCATTCGTGGCCGCATCGTCCAGGACGGCGTCAAACGCTGGTACAAGCGCATCACCGCGACGGAATTCGACCAGAAAGACCTGCGCACCGAAGTCGACGCTTTCGTCACCTTCCTCCAGACTCTGGCGAAGGAAAACAGCTTCGATCTGTCGAAGGTCACCTTCCTTGGCTATTCGAACGGCGCCAACCTGATCGCGGCGCTGACCCAGTTGCATCCGGGTCTGGTGCGCAACGCGGTGCTGTTGCGAGCGATGCCGGTTCTCACCGAGATGCCGAAAGTCGACCTGTCGCAGACGCGGATTCTCACCATCGCCGGCGAGAAGGACACGCTGTACTTCCCGTTCGCGCCAAAGCTTGCCGACCGGCTGCGCAATTGCGGTGCCCATGTCGACGCCCGCGTGATCAGCTCCGATCACGGCATCGGCGCTGAAGACGCCCGCATCGTTGCCGAATGGCTGGGCAAGTCGTCGAAATAGCGCAAAATTCCTGTTATTGCGTCGCGCTGGCTGAGGCACGGCGGTAATTTTTCGACACATCGGCGGCGGAAGCTGGTATCGACTGCTGAAATTACGTTCTCTGACAAGGCGGCTGGACATGAAGATCGCACTCGCTCTCATCGCACTCTCAGTGCTGGCCGCTTGCGCCGCACCTGGACCGACGTATCGCGGCGATCCACCTCCCGGCTACACGCATGCCGAGTATGAGCGCAAGCTTACCGGGAAAACCGATCCCATCCGGGCCTTCGAGATGCGTGACCGCTCTCCCACCAATGAAGCCGACGCGACGCCTGAAGCAGCCGACGGGGAATGATCGACGGTTGGTTCAACCGTCCGGCCGCGCTATAATCGTCTGACGAGGCGGCGGGAACCCGCCGGCTCGACGATGGAAATTCGTCAGCAACGACAAATCGAAGGGAGAACACCGATGAAGGAATTTCATTGTGGATCGCTCGTCCCCGGCTGCGAATGGCATACACGGCACGAGCAAGAAGCCGAAGTGATGCGCCGGGCCGTCGAGCATATGCGCGAAACGCATGGCGAGACGGTGATTCGCGAGACCATGGTCGAAGCCATCCGATCCCGCGTCACCAACCGGCGCGACGCCGCCTAACGCATGTCGCCCGAAAGTGGGAACCGGTTTCGGGCCAACGACATGCTTGAAAAGCTCAGGCTAGGATACCGGCGGCGCGCTCGAGCAGCGCGTCGCGCCCTTCCTGAAAACCACCATCGACCCAGTGATCTTCCAGCGTCCGCAGCGTCTCGCCCAGACGCTTGTCCTGCGCCGCGCCCAGCGCCACCAGATCGCCGCCCTTGAGCGGGAAAACCGGTCTCTGCCACTCCGCGAGGCCACGCAGCAAGCGTGAAAATCCACCAGCCTCGGCCAGCGCTGCCATATCCTGCTCCGCGCGTGCGCGCGCCGATGCCAGGCTCAGCCGCAACCGATCCTCGATCGCCTGGATATCGCCGCGATAGGCGAGCTTGGCGAAGGCCGCCTCGCTCATCTTGTCGCTGATTGGTGGCGTGAGCGCCCACGACGCCAGACGCGCCGCGTCGGCGTTGGACAACCGCAGGCGCTTCGACAAGACAGCCATTCTGGCTGCGTCGGGCGGCAGAATGGCCTCCAGACGCAACACCGGATCATGCGGCCAGTCGAGATCGCGTTCGGTGGCGACAAGGCCATGAATGGCGTCGATGCCCCACTTTTCGCTTTCCGGCAGGATAGCAGTCAAAACGCCGGACTGGCGCATCCACAACAGCGCCCGCGACGGATCGGGGGCCGACAGCAGCTTCTTCAGCTCCGCCCAGACGCGCTCCGCCGACAGGCCGGACAAGCCGTCCTTGAGCCGGACACAGGCGCGCAGACCATCGGCATCCGGACGCCCACGGCCATACCAGGCGAAGAAACGGAAAAACCGCAGGATGCGCAGATAGTCTTCCTGAATGCGCAGGTTTGCATCGCCGATGAACCGCAAGGTGCGGCTTTCAAGATCAGCTAAACCGCCGACAAGGTCGATCACGTCCCCGGATGCCGTGGCGTAGAGCGCATTGATGGTGAAATCGCGCCGTTCGGCGTCCTGCGTCCAGTCGGTGCCGAACACCACGCGCGCATGACGCCCGTTGGTCTCGACATCGGCCCGCAGCGTCGTGACCTCATAGCCCTGACCGTCGATGAGGACGGTGATGGTGCCGTGTTCCTTTCCGGTCGGAACGGTCCTGAAGCCGGCCGCCTGCGCGCGGCGCTCGGTTTCGTCCGGCGTGGTGGTCGTGGCGATGTCGACATCGCTGACCGGTTCGCCGAGTAGCGCGTTGCGCACAGCGCCGCCAGCGATGCGGGCTTCCTCGCCATTGGCGGAAAGTCTGGCGAGCAGAGACTGCAGGCCTTCGGCACCGAGCCACTCAGCACGGTCGGCTATGGAAACGCCACTCACGCATAGAGCCTTTCATAGAGGTTGCGGATGATCCCGGCGGTGATGCCCCAGATGTAACGCTCGCCAAACGGCATCGTGTAGAAGAACCGTTCGCGGTTCTGCCAGACGCGGCTTTCGCGGTTGTGGTTGGCTGGGTCCATCAGAAACGACAGCGGTACCTCGAAGGCGTCATCCACCTCGTCTTCGTTGATCGTCAGCGAAAAGCCGGGTTTCACCACCGCGAGAATCGGCGCGATACGAAAACCGGAGCCGGAAACATAGTCCGGCATCCGCCCGACCACTTCGATGAAGTTCGGCTTCAGGCCGATCTCTTCCTCGGCTTCGCGCATCGCGGCGAATTCGGGCGTCGGGTCGGTCGGATCGATGCGCCCGCCGGGAAACGCGATCTGTCCGGAATGCGATCGCAGCTTTTCGGTGCGTTTGGTCAAAATGATGCGCGATTCGTCGCCATAATCGACAACGGGGATCAATACCGCCGCATCGCGCAGCGTTTTGAGCAGGATCTGGTCCTGCATGTCGGGATTGAGCGTGTGGTCGCCGGAGACTGCGCCCTCGGCTGCCGACAGATCGTGATGCGCGCGCTGGCGAAAGTCGTCGGCGGAAAAATGCCTAATCGTCTGCAACTCCGCCATCAGCTGCTCAATCTTTGCAGTTTCTCGACGGGCATGATTGGAAACACCGCCCCCTTCGAGCGCACGGCAAACATCAGCGTGCCATCGACGTCGATTTCCTCGCCAAGCTCGGCCAGTTCGTACAGCACCGGCCGCGCCACCAGCGCGTCGAGGCGGCCACGTACCCGCACATACGGCTTCAGTCCGTCGGTCTCTTCCTCGTCGACGAAGCGCATCGGATGCTCCAGCCCGGCTTCGACCACGTCGCCGACATTGGTGCGGAAGGTCAGCACCTGCGCGCCGTCGACAACGCTGGCATTGACCTCAACCGCCACGAAATGCGCATCCTCGACGCGGATCCGGATCTTTTCGACCGGCGTCACCAGATAGGTGTCGCCGTCGTCATCCTTGCGCAAAACCGTGGAGAACAGCTGCACCAGCGGCATCCGCCCGATCGGGGTGCCGAGATAGAACCAGGTGCCGTCGCGCTTGATTTCCATGTCGAGATCGCCACAGAACGGCGGGTTCCAGCGCTCGACCGGCGGCAAGCCCTTCCCTGCCCGCGTCGCGCGTGCGATCAACGCCTGCAGCCCTGCCGCGTCGGCGGTGCTGCGCATACCTTGTGAACCGTCGTCCTGATCCATGCTCATCGTCACGAAATAGTCACTGTTGTTGCGCTTGTCAGCCTTGTTGTGTGTTTTAAGTTGAGCATAAGGGCACCTGTGGGTGTCGAGTCGTGGCCCGGAACCTGCGTTGACACATCCACAACGCGCTTCCGCAACAGTTAGGGACCGGACACTTCATGAATGCAACCGCCCAGCACCCCGCCCTCAGCGACAGCGACATGATTGCCCAGGCCGAATTGGCGCTCGCCGACATTTCCAAAGTTCGCGACGCCGTCGGCAAGGTGATCTTCGGCCAGGAAAGCGTCATCGAGCGGACACTGGTGGCACTTCTGGCAGGTGGCCACGCGCTGCTGGTCGGCGTCCCGGGGCTGGCGAAGACCAAGCTGGTCGAAACCCTCGG
>JBEBXE010000018.1:0-20822 GCA_040391705.1 Aerobium aerolatum | reverse complement strand
TCGCCTTGATGACACCCAGCACCGCCGCGCAGATGCCGAGCGCCGGGAACGCATCGGCCAGCACGACGAGCGCGTGATAGGACTTCAGCTTGTCATGCTTGATGGTGTGGATTTCCTCATCCATCAGCGCTTCGATCTCGAACGGCCGTGCGTTGCCGATGATGATGATGCGACAGTAGTCGCAGATGAAATTTGTCAGGTCGCGGTTTTTCAGAACCAGCGGAAACGCCTGGAAGATCACCGAGTCATCGGGGTTGTCGATATGGGCTTCGACTTCGTTGCGCGACTTGGTGCGCAATTCGCGCATCAGGCTGTGCAGCACGCCCAGCGTTTCGAGATAGTCGCGTTCCTTGGGAACGTCCTGGCGAAACGCTTCCATAATCGCCGCGCCGGCATCCTTCACCGTCGAGACCGGATTGGCGATCAGAAACGCGCCAACGCCGGCGCCACCGATGATCACCAGCTCCCACGGCTGGAACAGCACCGCAAGGTGCCCACCCATGGCCATGTATCCGCCAAGGACGCAGCCGAAGATCACGACGAAGCCTATCAATATGCTCACGGTATCATCCTTACACGCGCATTCCTGACCTGCGTAACGTGTCGGGCTTGTGCGAAGCTTGTATTGAATGCATCGTGATCGAGATTGGGCGCTAAAACAGCGTTCAGTTTCGCGCAAGCAATTCTTGCTACAGATACGCAAGCGCCATCTGCGAGGAGGCTTGCGTGATCAGCACGTATACCAGCTACAATTTGATTACCCGCGATATCGACAAGTCCCTGGGACGGGTCGAGAAGCAGCCTATCGTTGCGCGCGACAGCCAGTACTTTCAGGATAACATCGGCAAGATCACCTCGATTGACGACTTCGTCGACGACACGCGCCTGTTCAACTACGCAATGAAGGCCTTCGGTCTCCAGGACATGGCCTACGCCAAGGCGTTCATGAAGAAGGCGCTGACGGAAGGCATCAGCAACCCCAACAGCTTTGCCAACAAACTGTCCGACAAGCGCTATGTCGAGTTCGTCAAGACCTTCAACTTTGCCGCCAACGGCCCGCTCACCACGACCTACAATGTCGCGCGTGACGCCACGATCGGCAATTACACTGCGCGCATGACCGCCAACGGCTCCCTGCCGCTAACCCCGATGCACAAGCAGAACACCGAATATTTCAAGGCCAATATCGGCGACGTCAAATCGCTCGACGACCTGATGGGCGATGAAAAGCTTCTCGATTACGCGCTGCGCGCGTTCAATATAGAGGGGCTCGAGCTCAGCCGCGCCAATCTGGAGAAGTATGTGCTCGGCGGCATCGAAGATGCCAACAGCCCGGCCAACAAACACGCCAACGCGAACGTTGCCAAGTTTGTCGCGGCGTTCAATTTTGTCAAATACGGCGAAGACACCACGTCGCATGTCGCGGCCAAGCAGGATACCGTGGCCGCCTACCTGCGCCAGACGCTGGAAGAAAACGCCGGCAACGACAACGAAGGTGTGCGCCTCGCGCTGTATTTCGAGCGTAAGGCATCCGACGTCACCTCGTTCTACCATATCCTCGCCGACCCGGCGCTGGCCGAAGTCGTGCGAACCGTTCTCGGCCTTCCTGCGTCCATCGCCCAGGCCGATCTGGACAAGCAGGTCCAGATGATGGAGCGACGTCTCGACATCAAGGACTTCCAGGACCCGGAAGCGCTTCAGAAATTCCTGCGCCGGTTCACCGCGATGTGGGAGATCAACAATCCCACCACCACGCCGATGTCTGCCGCCATGGCTCTGTTTTCGCCGCCAACCGAGTTCGGGATTTCCCAGAACACGCTGATGGCAATCGCGCTCATGAAGAAATAGGGAACTGCCGTGCAATCCGGAATTTATGTTGCGCTGTCCTCGCAGATCGCGCTCGAAAAGCGCCTGACGACGATCGCCGACAACGTGGCGAATATCAGCACCGTTGGCTTCAGGGCGACCGGGGTCAAGTTCGAGGACGTCGTCAGCGGCCTGGGCAGCACGTCGGTTTCGTTTGCCTCGGCGGGCGACACCTATTTGTCGACCAAGGTCGGCGGCATCCGCCAGACCGGCAACCAGCTCGACTTCGCCATTCGCGGCGACGCCTGGTTCGGCATCGAAACGCCGCAGGGGCCGATCATGACGCGGGACGGCCGTTTCACCATGCTCGACACCGGTGAACTGGTGACGCTCGAGGGCTATCCGGTGCTCGACGCCGGTGGCGCGCCGATCCAGCTGGATGCGCAAGGCGGCATGCCCGATGCAGGCGCAGACGGAACGCTGCGCCAGAACGGCCAGCTGGTCGGCGCCATCGGCCTGTTCGAATTCCAGCCGGGCCTCAACTTCACCCGTTTCGGCAATTCCGGCGTCGTGCCGTGGGGGCCTCCGCAGCCAATCGTCGACACCATGGAAGTCGGCATCGTCCAAGGCTATGTCGAAGATTCCAACGTCAATCCGGTTCTTGAAATCACGCGCCTGATCCAGGTTCAGCGCGCGTTCGAAAACGTCTCCGCCCTGATCCGCGATAGCGAGTCGGCGCTGGAGCAGGCTATCTCTACCCTCGGGCCGAGATAAGCCGCGATGAATCACGCGCCGGAAACGTCCCTGCACGCACTGGAGCGCATCCAGTCCCGGTTCGCCAATGACCGCACGCTGTTGCGCGCCGGCGGACGCATCGACGACGTGTCGCCGAGCCACTACCGGGTTCGCGGCCTGTCGGCCAGCGCTCGTCTTGGCGATGTTGTCGAGCATCGGTCGTCGTCGGGCATCCGCTCCGGCGAGATCGTTCGGATCGGACCTTCCGACGTTCTGGTCGCGCCCTATGAGACCAACCCGGATGCCGGCGTCGGCGATTCCGTCATCATCCAGACGCAACGAGGTGCTGCCCCGCATATGTCGTGGCGCGGACGCGTCATCGACGCGCTCGGCCGGCCGGTCGATGGCTCCGGGCCGCTGATCATCGGCAAGGATGAAGAGCCCGGCGCCGCGCCGCTGGCAATGGCGCGTCAACGCGTCGAAACCGGCTTCAAGACCGGCGTGCGGGTCATCGACATCTTCACCCCGATCTGCTTCGGCCAGCGTCTTGGCGTCTTTGCCGGTTCCGGTGTCGGCAAGTCGACGCTGCTGGCGATGCTGGCCAGCGCCGACGCCTTCGACACTGCCGTGGTGGCGCTGGTCGGCGAGCGCGGGCGCGAAGTGCGCGAGTTTCTCGAAGACACAATCGGCCCTGCCAGTCTTGCCAAGACGGTGGCCGTGGTCGCCACCAGCGACGAAAGCGCAATGATGCGCAAGCGCGCGCCCGACATGGCGATGCGCACCGCCGAGTATTTCCGCGATCAGGGCCACCGCGTCCTGTTGATCATCGATTCCATCACCCGCTTTGCCCATGCGCTACGCGAGGTCGCCATCGGCATCGGTGAACCGCCGGTAGCGCGCGGCTACCCGGCTTCGGTATTCACCGACCTGCCAAAACTTTTGGAGCGCGCCGGCCCAGGCACCGACGGCAACGGTTCGATCACGGCCATCCTGTCGGTTCTGATCGACGGCGACGACCACAACGATCCCGTCGCCGACTCGATCCGCGGCATCCTCGACGGTCACGTCGTGCTCGACCGCTCGATTGCCGAACAGGGCCGCTATCCGCCAGTCGATCCGCTGGCCTCGATCTCGCGGCTGGCACCGAAGGCTTGGACAAAAGAACAACGCGCGCTGGTCACGCGGCTGCGCAGCATGATCGCCCGTTTCGAGGACACCCGCGACATCCGGCTGCTGGGGGCGTATCAGCCCGGTGCCGACGCCGAACTCGACCTTGCCGTGCGCCAGGTGCCGACGATCTACGAAGCGCTGACCCAATCGCCACAGGACAACCCGTCGACAGACCCGTTCTCCGATCTCGCACGCCATCTCAAGAGCAAGGAGCGACCCGTCGATGCTCCCGTTGAATAGAAGGCCAGCCCTGGCCGTGGCCGCTGCAAAGGCGGTGAAGAAAAAACGCGACAAGGGCGACTTCACCATCGCCGCGCTCGGCATCACGCTGGGCCTGACCTGCGCGCTGTTTCCCTGGTACATTTTCTACAATCAGGAAAAATTCGGCATCCGCGAATTCGTCTTCGACGGACACAATTCGTCGACGCAGCGCAGCTTCGGCGTCGGCTCCCAGCGCCAGATCGCCAGCAAGCCGTTTTCGTCCGATGAAATTCCGCAGATGGGTCTGGATTTCTTCCCGACCGCGACCTTGCCTTCCGGCGACGAACCGGCACGCGTGATCCCGTCTTCCGACCAGCCCTACCCTGCGGATCGCGTCGACTACCGCCTCGTTCACGTGGCCAACGGCCGGGCGATGATCGAGGACCCCGATGGATTGTGGGTCGTGCAGCGCGGGTCGCGCCTGCCCGACGCCAGCCGTGTTGCGTCGATCGAGCAGCGCAAGGGAAAATGGGTGCTCGTCACCAACCGCAATCAGGTGGTTGAGCTTACCCGCTAGCGCAGCGAGCGTTCGGAAGAACGCCGTTGCGATGCTCTAACGAAATCTTAACCAGTTTCTGCCCGCAAGGTCCGCGCAAGACTGACTGCATACAGTGTCGCTACGCTTGAAGGAGTAGTGATGCAACCTGTCAATCTGTTCGACCTGGCATCCCAGCAGGCCCGATGGCTGTCGGTTCGTCAGACCGCAGTTTCCGGGAACATCGCGAACGCCAATACGCCCGGCTACGGGACGATGGAAGTCGAGCCGTTCGAAGCGGTTCTGGACAAGAGTCGCGTAGCCATGCGCGCCACCAACCCGCGGCATATCACCGTCGGCATGGGTCCGGATTCGATGATGGTCCGGCAGGCGAACGAGGACAAGCCGACGATGCCATCCGGCAATACCGTCGTGCTCGAAGACGAATTGATGAAATCCGGTGAAGTCAGACGCTCGTTCGAATTGAACACGGCGATCGTGAAGTCGTTTCACCGCATGCTGATGATGACCACGAGAGGCTGAGACAGATGGATCCCCTGATTTCCTCACTCAAGGTGTCCGCTTCGGGCCTCGGCGCTCAATCGGAGCGCCTGCGTGTCGTGTCGGAAAACCTCGCCAACGCCCAGTCGACCGGCAACCATGCCGGCGCGGACCCTTACCAGCGCAAGACCATCACCTTCAGCGCCGAGCTGGATCGTGCCTCCGGGGCGCGGATGGTCGAAATTACGGCGATCGCCAACGACCGCGCGCCCTACCCGGTTGAATTTCAACCCGGTCACGAGGCAGCCGACGAGCTTGGCTACGTCAAGATGCCGAACGTCAACGTGCTGATCGAAATGGCCGACATGCGCGAAGCCAACCGCAGCTACGAGGCCAACCTGCAGTCGATCAAGCAGGCGCGCGAGCTCATTTCCATGACAATCGATCTGATGAGGAACCAGTAATGATCCAGGCCCTTTCCTCAATACAGACAGCCGGGCAGGTCACAGGCCCCGCCTCCACCACGTTGGATGGGTTTTCCAACATCGCCGGCCCGGCGGCGATGCGTCCCAATATCGCGGTCGAAAACAGCTTTGCGGCAGCACTGGCGACGGCATCCGAAAATGCGGTCAACACGCTGCACAAGGCGGAGGGGCTTTCGCTCAACGCGCTGCAGGGCGAGTCGGACACCCGCGAAGTCGTCGACGCGGTGATGAACGCCGAGCAGACCCTGCAGGCGGCCATCGCGATCCGCGACAAGATCGTCAGTTCCTATCTCGAAGTCAGCCGCATGGCGATCTGAGGACCATAGATCATGAAAGCCCTAGCCATTGCCGCAACCGGCATGAACGCCCAGCAGACCAACCTTGAAGTGATCGCGAACAACATCGCGAACATCAACACCACGGGCTACAAGCGCGCACGCGCCGAATTTTCGGACCTGCTCTATCAGGTCGACCGCGCTCAGGGCGTGCCGAACCGCGGCAATCAGGCACTGGTGCCGGAAGGCTCGCATATCGGCCTCGGCGTGAAGACGACGGCGATCCGCAACGTCCATCTTCAGGGCTCGCTGGCCAGCACCGGCAACCAGCTCGACGTCGCCATCTCGGGCAAGGGCTGGTTCCAGATCGAAGCCGCCAACGGCGACATGTTCTACAGCCGCGCCGGCGCTTTCAACACAAACGCCGAAGGCCAGCTCGTCACCGTTGACGGCTACCTCGTCGCCGGCGGCATCGTCATTCCGGAAAACTCCACGCAGATCGTGATCAACAAGACGGGTCAGGTCTTCGCTCGGATGAACAACGACCCGGAAATGACCGATCTCGGCCAGCTGACGCTGGCAAACTTCGTCAACGAGGCAGGCCTCGACCCGATGGGCGAAAACCTGTTCCGCGAAACCGCAGCCTCCGGACCAGCCAATGTCGGCGTTCCCGGCGATGCCGGTTTCGCCACCCTCGAGCAGAACTATCTCGAAGCGTCGAACGTCGACCCGGTGAAGGAAATCACCGAGCTGATCTCGGCGCAGCGCGCTTACGAAATGAATTCGAAGGTCATCAAGGCAGCCGACGAAATGGCTGCGGTGATTACCCAGGGCATCCGATAGGACTGATCATGCGCCGATTCCTGCGGGCCAGTTTTCTGGCTGCGGCACTTCCCTTTATCGTGCTGATGCCCGGTCACGCGCTGGCGCAGGAAACGGTGCTGATTCCAACTCGTGTCGTGTATCCCGGCGAGATCATTTCCGCCGACATGCTGGAAGAAGTGCCGCTGCGCCGGCAGGTCCGCAATCTCGCGTCCCTGACGATCCAGTGGCAGCAGATCGAAGGCAAGGTAGCGCGGCGCACGCTGCTGCCCGGCCGCATGATCCCGCTGTCATCGTTTCGCGACGCATGGCTGGTCGAACCCGGCAAGCCGGTGCAGGTCGTCTTCAGCCATGGCGGCCTCGAAATCAGCCTCTCCGGCGTGCCGTTGCAGGCGGGTGCGGCAGGCGAACTGATCCGCGTGCGCAATCTGGACAGCGGCAGCGTCTTTACCGGTGTCGTCATGGCGGACGGTACCGTCAGGGTTTCAGCATCATGATGCGCCGTTTGATACTTGTCCTTGCGCTGGCGTTCGGTTCGGTCGGCGCGACAGCGGCTGACGACACGCCGCTGCCCGCGCACGTCACCGCCAACGACGGCACCCGTGCCGGCAGCAGCAGCAGTGCCAATCTCGGCGGCGGCGGCTATGCCAATGGCGGCGGTTTAGGCGCTGGATCGTCCAACATCGCCATGACCCGCGCCCGCATCAAGGATGTCGCGACGCTGCAAAGCGCCCGCGACAACCAGCTGGTCGGCTACGGCCTCGTCATCGGCCTGCAAGGCAGCGGCGACGGACTGCGCAACTCGCCATTCACCGAACAGTCGATCCGAGCCATGCTCGAAAATCTCGGCATCTCGACGCGTGGCGGGCAGTCCCGCTCCAAGAACGTCGCCGCTGTCATCGTCACCGCTAATCTGCCGCCGTTCGTGCAGTCGGGCGCACGCATCGACGTCAACGTGTCGTCGATGGGCGATGCCACCTCGCTTGCCGGCGGAACGCTGGTGATGACCCCGTTGCGCGCGCCGGACGGCGAAATCTACGCCGTCGCCCAAGGCTCCGTCATCGTCTCCGGTTTCACCGCGCAAGGTCAGGCGGAAACGCTGACCCAGGGCGTGCCAACCAGCGGCCGCGTGCCCAATGGCGGCATCGTCGAGCGTCAGGTCCCGGCCTCGTTCAACAGCGACACCACGCTGACCCTGCAACTGCGCAATCCCGACTTCTCCACCGCCGTACGCATCACCGATGCGATCAACGACTACGCGCTGGCGCGGTTCGGAAAGCGGCTGGCGTCCGAACAGGATTCCCGCACCGTCCTGATCAATCGCCCGGCAAACATCTCGTCGGCGCGGTTCTTCGCTGAGCTGGAAAACATCGTCATCGAATCCGACGCGCCGGCCCGTGTCGTCGTCGACGAGCGCACCGGAACCATCGTCATTGGCCAGCAGGTGCGGATTTCCCGCGTCGCCATCAGCCACGGCGCGCTGACAGTACGCGTCACCGAAATGCCGCGTGTCGTGCAGCCCGAACCATTCTCGCGCGGCGAAACGGCAATCGAAGAGTTCACCACCATCGAGGCCAACCAGCCGGATGCGCGCGTTGCGATGCTCGATGGCCCCGATCTGGAAACGCTGGTGTCCGGGCTCAATCGCCTCGGCGTGAAACCCGACGGGATCATCGCGATCCTGCAAGGCATCAAATCCGCCGGCGCGCTGCAAGCCGAACTCGTGCTGCAATAGGACGATACAGATGGACAGGCTGGCAAAACTCAAATCCCGCAGCATCACCGCCCTGGCAATGGGCGCCGGCGTCTTGCTGGGCGCCTCCGTTTTCGGTGGAACACCGGCGGCGACGCAGACGGTCCCCGCAGCGCTGCAGGCGACCAACAGCACCGACGACGACGTGCGTCGTTTCTGCTCGAACATCGCCGATGCGGCACGCGACCGGCGCTACGCATTGCAGAAGATGGAACTCGAAACGCTGCAGAAAGACATCGACCAGCGCATCGGCGCACTCGAGGAAAAGCGCGTCGAGTACGAGGAATGGCTGGCGCGGCGCAACGACTTCCTCGCCAAGGCCGAAGGCAATCTCGTCGAGATCTATTCGCGCATGCGCCCCGACGCTGCCGCCGAACGTCTTGCAGAGGTCAACGTCGAACTGGCCGCCGGCATCCTGATGAAGCTGCAGTCGCGCCAGGCCGGTGTCATCCTCAACGAAATGAACAGCAAGGCCGCAGCCACCCTGACCAGCATCATGGGCAGCGCGGTCCGCAAGCAGGATCCGACATGATGAAAAGGCCGCTCCTCGTTCTCGCCCTTCTGGCGGTGGCCGGTTGCACCACCCCGACCGAAGAGGTCGGCAGGCCGCCCGTTCTGTCGCCGGTCGGCTATGGCGTCGGCAACGACCCCAAGTCGGTCTACAGCTATCCGACGCCGCCCGCACAGGCGACGCGGCGCTATTCGCTGTGGGACGACCGCCAGTCGAAATTCTTCACCGATGCCCGCGCGCTCAGCGCCGGCGACATCATGACGGTCGACATCAAGATCAACGATCGCGCCCGGTTCCGCAATGAATCGGAACGCAGCCGCACCGGCAGCCGTGGTCTGGGCGTGGCGGCCGACCTCTCGTGGTTGGGCATGGGAACCGGCGGCTCGGCCAATGTCGATGTCGATTCCGACACCGCCTCGAAGGGCACCGGCGCGACGTCGCGGTCGGAGAACATCGAGCTGCATGTCGCCGCCGTCGTCACCGACGTGCTCCCGAACGGCAATCTGGTGATCAGCGGCTCGCAGGAAGTGCTGGTCAACGCTGAACTGCGGGTGCTCACCATCAGCGGTATCGTGCGGCCGTCCGACATCGGCGCAGCCAACACGATCTCGTATGAGCGGATTGCCGAAGCGCGCATCTCCTATGGCGGGCGCGGCAGGCTGACCGAAGTACAACAGCCGGGCTGGGGCCACCAGATCGTCGACAACGTGCTTCCCTTCTAAGGCACCGAGACCCATCCGCCATGACCATCATTGACGACACCGCCCCCCCGAAGAACGGACCGCCGCTGTTCGTTCAGATCGGCTGTCTTGTCGGCTTGACGGTCGTTGCGATCGGCATCGGCTGGGCGTCGGGATTGTATCTCAACAGCCGGCAGCCCAACGCCGCACCGGGAGAGCAGCTCGGCACGGTCCAGAAGGCGACCGAGACTAACCTCGCCGATGCGCAGGAAGCCCTCGGCGTCGTCTATCTCGAGCCGATCACCACCAATCTGGCCGGTCCAACCGGAACCTGGGTGCGCCTCGAACTGGCGCTGGTGTTCGACGGTGAGCCCGACATGCTCGCCGCGCAGACGATCCAGCAGGACACGCTTGCCTATCTGCGGACGGTGAAAATTCACCAGATCGAAGGCGCCAGCGGGTTCCACCATCTTCGCGCCGATCTTGAAGAGCGTGCCGCGTTGCGCAGCAGTGGCAAGGTCAAGTCCATCCTTATCAGGACCATGCTGTTCGAATGATACGCATTACGCTGACTGCCCTGTTCATGCTTGGCGCCGCCGTCGTTCCGGCCGCCGCACAGCAACTCGACCTCAGCGGGCTCACCGGGCAGCTGCAAGGCCAGACCGTCGGCTCGATCATCCAGCTGTTCGGCCTGCTGACCGTGCTGTCGCTGGCGCCCGGCATCCTCATCATGGTGACGAGCTTCACCCGCTTCATCATCGTGTTCTCGATCCTGCGCTCCGGTCTCGGCCTGCCGACAACACCGGCCAACCTGATCCTGATCAGCCTGTCGCTGTTCATGACCTTCTACGTCATGGGCCCGACCTTCGACCGTGCGTGGAACGATGGCGTGCAGCCGCTGGTGGCCAACGAGATCGACGAAACCCAGGCACTGGAGCGGATCGCCGATCCGTTCCGCGATTTCATGATCGCCAACGTCCGCGACAAGGATTTCGACCTGTTCGCCGATCTTGCCCGCGAACGGCAGCAGCTGAACATCTCGATCGAGAACGCCGACCTGCGCATTCTCGTGCCGGCGTTCATGATTTCCGAAATCCGGCGCGGGTTCGAGATCGGCTTCCTGATCGTTCTGCCGTTCCTGGTCATCGACCTCATCGTCGCCACCATCACCATGTCGATGGGCATGATGATGCTGCCCCCGGTCGTCGTGTCCCTGCCCTTCAAGATCCTGTTCTTTGTGCTGATCGACGGCTGGAATTTGCTGGTCGGAAGCCTCGTCAGATCCTTCGCCTGAGGGCGCATAGTTAACGATATATTCCGTTAACTATATAAAATCATTCACCTTTAACCACGTCACTTAGCCGTTTCGTAGGAACCATATCGTAGTTTGTCCCTGCATGACGGGCACAGACTCGAGATTGAGTTTCTAAGAGGCATGATGCCGCCCCGTCATACCGGCAGCCCGGTATGTCCCAGAAGTTTCTGAGTATTAGGGGCACTACTTTTATGTCTAGCATCAACACCAATGCCGGCGCGATGACTGCGCTTCAGACCCTCAAGGCCACCAACAAGGCCATGGACACGACGCAGAGCCGTATTGCTACGGGCTTCCGCGTCAACCAGGCATCCGACAACGCCGCCTACTGGTCGCTCGCAACCACCATGCGTTCCGACAACAAGGCGATGTCGACGGTTCAGGACGCACTCGGCCTCGGCGCTGCCCAGGTTGACGTCGCCTACACGGCAATGGACGTGGTCAAGGACACCCTCGACACCATCAAGACCAAGCTGGTCGCTGCATCGCAGCCGGGCGTCGACAAGGGCAAGATCCAGGAAGAACTCAACCAGCTTCAGAACGACCTGAAGACCTACGCCAAGTCGGCCACCTTCTCGGGCGGCAACTGGCTGGACGTCGACAGCACCGGCAGCCAGAAGATCGTGGCGTCCTTCGTTCGTGACACCAGCGGCGGCGTCTCGCTGCAGACCATCGACGTCGACACCGCCAAGACCGCGCTGTTCACCGGCGACACCAAGGGCATGCTGCAGAGCGGAATGTCCGTCGACAAGGACGTCACCGCTCTTGCCGCACCGGCTGGTACGCCAAGCAACGGCACCCTGGGTGGAACGGCGACCATCACCGGTCTCGATACGGCCAGCCTGTGGGCAGAAGGCGATACCTTCTCGTTCGAGGTTGCCGTGAACGACGGCGCGTCGGTCAAGGTCAGCATGACCCGTGGCGCTGCTGCATGGGACGCCGCAGCCTTCGATACAGCTCTTGCTGATGCAGGTATCACTGGCGTTACGGCCAGCCTCGCCACCGGCACGCTGACCCTCACCGGCGGCACGACCCTCGGCAACTCGGTGACCATCTCCAACCTGAAGGGTACCGAAGTCGATGCAGACGTTTCGGTAACCAGCTTCAACATCACCGATGCATCCGCTGACGTGCTGGCTGCAAACCTGCAGCAGGTCGACACCATGCTCGGCAAGGTAACGACGGCAGCTTCCGACCTCGGTGCGATCAAGTCGCGTATCGACTCGCAGTCGTCGTTCGTTGGCAAGATCATGGACGCGGTTGATCGCGGCGTCGGCCAGTTGGTTGATGCCGACATGACCGAAGAATCCAGCCGCCTGCAGGCCCTTCAGGTCCAGCAGCAGCTCGGCATTCAGGCCCTGTCGATGGCAAACGCCAACTCGCAGAGCATTCTGTCGCTGTTCCGCTAAGACCAGCAACACATTGCCAAATATGGAAAGGGTCGCCTCCGGGCGGCCCTTTTCGTGTTGAGCCCCTGAAGCGAACAAATCCATTTAACCTTCTGTTAACAAAGAAAATTAACTCCCAACGCCTCATAATTAACAGCTTGGTAAGGCTAACGGCGCATTAATTCCGACAGCTGACGGACTGAGCCCAACATCGCTCACTGGCATGATGCCGCCCGTCATACCGGAATAGCCCGGCGTGCTCTCTCGCGTTTTTTTAGAGGCAGTAGCCATCATGACGAGTATCAATACCAACGCAGCAGCAATGACTGCGCTCCAGACCCTCAAGTCGACCAACAAGAACATGGACGTCACGCAGAACCGGATCTCGACCGGCTTCCGCGTCTCCGAAGCAGCGCACAACGCAGCTTACTGGTCGATCGCCACCACCATGCGTTCCGACAACAACGCCATGTCCACCGTCAAGGACGCGCTGGGTCTCGGTTCGGCACAGGTCGATATCGCCTACACCGCCATGGACGTCGTCAAGGACACCCTCGACTCCATGAAGAAGAAGATCGTCGCGGCGTCGCAGCCCGACATCGACACGAAAAAAATTCACGAAGAAATCAAGCAGCTGCAGAACGACCTGCAGACCTATGCGAAGTCGGCCACCTTCTCCGGCGGCAACTGGCTCGACGTTGAAGAGTTCGACACCAAGAAAGTCGTGGCATCGTTCATCCGCGACGCCGGCGGTGCTGTCGCGCTCGAAACCATCGACGTTGACACTTCCAAGGTTGCGCTGTTCGTCAACGGCGCGGGCTCGACCGACAAGGGTATGCTGCAGAGCGCCTTCGACCTGACGACCCCACCAGATGTCTCCGGCTTGGCAAATGGAACCGGCACCATCGCCACGGCAGCCGCGACTGTCGTGACAGTCGCCGGTGCTGCCGACCTCGATTGGACCACTGGATCGACATTCTCCTTCGACGTCACGCTGGGCACGTCTGGCACCCCCGCCACCGTTACCGGCACCTATGACGGTTCTGCATGGACGTGGGCCGGTGAGCCGACAGGCGTCACCATCGCAATCACCGGCAGCGACGTTGTCGTTACCGCTGCGGCCGGCACCGGCCCCAACGGCGAAGCTATGACGGTTGGTGCCTATGCCGCGACGGCTATCGCTGACCCGGCCGCTCCGGAAATCAACGTCACCAACTTCGACATCACGACGCTCAATCGCGATCAGCTTCAGCTTCTGCTCAACGAAGTTGATTCGACCCTCAGCAACGTGACGACGGCGGCTTCCGACCTCGGTGCGATCAAGACCCGTATCGCCTCGCAGCAGGACTTCGTCGGCAAGCTCATGGATGCGGTTTCGCGCGGTGTCGGCCAGCTGGTCGATGCGGACATGACCGAAGAGTCGACCCGTCTGCAGGCCCTGCAGGTCCAGCAGCAGCTTGGCATCCAGGCACTGTCGATTGCCAATGCCAACTCGCAGAACATCCTGTCGCTGTTCCGCGGCTGATTCGCTTTCTTCAAGGCGTTTTACGAAAGGGCTGCCCTCGGGCGGCCCTTTTTTTCGTTTTGGTAACAGAAGTTAATGCGCCCGGGCGCTTTGTTAACCTTTTGGTAAGGCTAACAAAGCATTAATTTTCCCAACAGCTGACGGACTGGGCCCTTGAGCGGCCCAGAGCATGATGCCTCCCCGTCATACCGGAATAGCCCGGCGTTCTCTTTCGTCCTTCAGAAGAGGCATTAGCCAACCATGTCGAGTATCAATACCAACGCAGCCGCAATGACGGCGCTCCAGACGCTCAAGTCGACCAACAAGAACATGGACATCACGCAGAACCGGATTTCCACCGGCTACCGCGTGTCAGAGGCTGCCCATAACGCCGCCTACTGGTCGATCGCAACCACCATGCGGTCCGACAACAGCGCCATGTCGACGGTCAAGGATGCACTGGGTCTTGGTTCGGCGCAGGTCGATATCGCCTACACCGCCATGGACGTCGTCAAGGATACCCTTGACGCGATGAAGAAGAAGATCGTCGCGGCGTCGCAGCCGGACATCGACAAGCGGAAGATCCAGGAAGAAATCCGCCAGCTGCAGAACGACATGCAGACCTATGCCAAGTCGGCCACCTTCTCCGGCGGCAACTGGCTCGACGTCGAGGAATTCGACATCCAGAAAGTCGTCGCTTCGTTCATCCGCGACGCTGATGGTTCCGTTTCCCTCGAGACCATCGATGTCGACACCTCCAAGGTGGCGCTGTTCGTCAATGGCGTAGGCTCGACCGACAAGGGCATGCTGCAGGGCGCCATCAACCTGACCGTCCCGGCTGACGTCAGTGGTTTGGCAAACGGAACAAGCGCCGGCGCCATCGCGGCAACCCCGACCGATGTGACGGTTGCCGGTGCGGGTGACCTCGACTGGACGACTGGAGCGACATTCGCCTTCGACGTCACCGTTGGTGACGCAGGCACACCCACGACGGTTACCGGAACTTACGACGGTACTGCATGGACCTGGGCCGATCTGCCAACAGGCGTCACGGTCGCGCTCACCGGCAGTGATCTTGTCGTCACCGCTGCGGGCAACACGGTACCCGTCGGCGAAACAATGAAGGTCGGTGCTTTTGCATCAACGTCCCTCCCCGACCCGGCGGCCGCTGAAATCACCGTCACCAACTTCGACATCACCGGACTCGACCGCGATCAGATGCAGATTCTCCTGAACTCGGTGGACAAGATTCTCGGCCGGGTGACCACCGCAGCGTCCGACCTCGGCGCGATCAAGACCCGCGTTTCGTCGCAGCAGGACTTCGTCAGCCAGATCATGAACGCGGTATCGCGCGGCATCGGCCAGTTGGTCGATGCGGACATGACCGAAGAGTCGACCCGCTTGCAGGCGCTCCAGGTCCAGCAGCAGCTTGGCATCCAGGCGCTGTCGATCGCCAACTCCAACTCGCAGAACATCCTCGCTCTGTTCAAGGGCTGAGGCTGACGCGCCGCGCGTCCTTCGGGAGGCGCGGCACGCTCACCTTTCGGCAAAGTTTCGGGCTGCTTCTTCGGGAGCGGCCCGCACGCCATTCTCGCGCAAGCTTCGCCGCCTATTCTGGAATCCTGCAATTCCGGAGCATGAAGCTTTGCCTGAACAGCTGAAATCCATCATCGACAACCTTCGCGCATTTGGCCCCCGACGTCTGGCCATGATGGGCGGGGTCGGCGCAGTCGTCATTGCCGTGGTTCTCACGGCGGCCCTGTACCTCAACAGGCCGACATTCGAGACCCTGTATGTCGGGCTGGATCGCAACGACGTCGGGCAAATCGGCGTGGTTCTCGCCGAAGCCGGTATCCGCTACGACGTATCGAGCGACGGCGCCGCTGTGATGGTTCCGGTCGGAAACTCCGGCAAGGCCCGCATGCTGCTTGCCGAGCGCGGCCTGCCCACCAGCAGCAATGCCGGCTACGAACTGTTCGACAATGTCGGCTCCTTCGGCCTGACCTCGTTCATGCAGGAAGTCACCCGCGTTCGCGCCCTTGAAGGCGAGATCGCCCGCACCATCCAGTCGATTGCCGGGATCAAGTCCGCCCGCGTCCATATCGTGATGCCGGAGCGCGCGTCGTTCCGCCGTGAGGAGCAGGCACCGACCGCCTCCGTCGTCATTCGCGCCGACGGCACCGACGGCCGCAACGCCACGTTGGCGATCCGCCACATGGTTGCCGCTGCTGTTCCGCGCCTCAACGCCGACAAGGTGACCGTTCTCGACGCCTCCGGCGAGCTTCTTGCAGCTGGCGACGATCCGTCAAACAACACCTTCTCGCGTTCGGTGACCATCGAGCGCACCGTCGAAGCCCAGATCGAAGACAACATCCGCCGCGCGCTCTCGCCCTATCTCGGGCACGACAACTTCCGCGCCAGCGTCAAGGCCGAGGTCAACACCGACACGCGCCAGACAGAAGAAACCACCTTCGACCCCGAATCCCGTGTCGAGCGTTCGGTACAGATCGTGCGCGCCAACGACCAGGCCAGCCAGCGCCAGGCCGCACCGCCAACCACGGCGCAGCAGAACCTGCCCGAGGAAGACGTCGCCGGTGGCGACGGTCCGGCCTCGTCAGAGCAGCGCGAACGCCGCGAAGAGACGACCAACTACGAGCTGAACTCCAAGCGCGTCGCCACCGTCAGCAACGGCTACAGCATCGAACGCATGTCGATCTCCGTGGTCGTCAATCGCGAGCGTCTGGCGTCCGTCATCGGCGAAAACGCCACGGCAGAGCAGATTGCCGAGCGCATCACTCAGATCCAGGCAATGGTTGCCTCCGCGACCGGTCTCGACCTGCAGCGCGGCGACGTCATCAACGTCTCGTCGGTCGAGTTCATCGACGGCATCGCCGGTGTCGAGATCGCCGCGCCGGGCTGGCTCGACAATGCCAGCCGCCACACCGGCACGATGATCAATGCACTGGCGTTCATCGTCGTCGTCTTCCTGATTTCCTGGTTCGGTCTGCGCCCGATGATGGCGGTGATTACCGGCAAGAAGGAAGAAGACGACCTGATGAACTTCGATGACATCCAGCTGTCGCTGCCCAACCCGCTGGACGGCATCAACCTTCCCGACCCACTCGGCGGCGATGCGTTTGGCGGCCCCTTCCCCGACCATATGGCAGACGACATCCGCTTCAAGCTGAAGCCGGCTCCACAGGACCGCCTCGCCCAGATGGTCGATCTCAACGAAGAACGCTCCGCGCTGATCCTGCGCAAGTGGGCCAGCCAGGCTAGCCAGGAGGTCGCTGCCTGATGGCGACACTGGCACTCGCTAATGCCCTGAAAGACTTCAGTGTGTCCGCCGCGGCGAGCCCTGAAGTCTTTGCCGCGCCATCGTCGTTTCCGTCGATGCCGGACGTCGACCTGCCGGCGTTTCCCGACGTGCCGGAAGTCGAGCCCGTCGATGTGGACGCGCTGATCGCAGAGGCCGTTGCGGACGCCGAACTCAGACTGACGGAACGGCTCGCCCAGGAACATGCCGAAACCCTGCAGGCAGAGCGCGATCGCCATGCCCAGGACGTCGCCGAGTTGCAGCAGCAATTCGCTGACGAAGCCAGCACCAAGATTCTCGCCGGTGTCGAGGAAATGGAACGCCGCCTCATCGACCTGACGGGTGCGGTGGCCGCGCGCATTCTGGGCGTGGTCCTGACCGAGGATATTCGCAACCGTTCCGTTCAGAAGCTCGCCGACATCATCGGCGCGGCGCTGACCGACGATGACACGGTGCGCATTCGCGTCCGGGGCAGCCTGCCGTTCTTCGATGCGCTCAAGACCAAGCTTCCGAACTACGCAGACCAGCTCGATTTTGCGGAAAGCCCCAATTACGACCTTTCCGTCACCATCGACGACAGCGTGTATGAGACACGTCTGGCCGAGTGGTCGAGCGTCCTGGCGGAGGCCCTCTCAGAATGAGCATGTTCGATTCCGAAGAGCGCCGCAACGAGATCATCATCGTCAAGCGCAGGAGAGACGACGAGGAAGAGGCGTATCACGGCGGCGTATGGAAGATCGCATTTGCCGACTTCATGACAGCGCTGATGTGCTTCTTCCTGGTGATGTGGCTGGTCAGTGCCGCCAACGAAGACGCCAAAGCCTCCATTGCCAGCTATTTCAACCCGATGACGCTTGTCGACGCAACGCCACGGCCCAAAGGGCTGGAAGACAGCAAGGACGATTCGAGCTCACGCAGCAGTGCCACCACCCAGGCTGACGAAGCCAGCGAGCGTGCGGCCGCCAATGATTTCGCCAACTCGAAAGATCATGCCAAGAGCGAGCAGACGTCGGACCAGCATCTGTTCGCCGATCCTTACGCGGTGCTGGCGGAAATCGCCGCGCAAACCGCCACCTTGCAGAACATTTCCGCCAAGGGCGACGGCGGAGCCCAGATATCGGGACCCGCCACCGGCGCACAAGGCGGCGAATCCTATCGGGACCCGTTTGCGCCCGATTTCTGGTCGCAGGAAGTTGCCCGCAACGACGACGACAAGGAACTGGATGTCTTCCGCCAGTCCGAAGAAGAAGCACAGGCTGCAGACGACGCCGCGCTGAAAGCCGAACAGGCTGCAGAGACGGAAGCAGTCAGCGAAGAGCCCCTGCCCCCGCTCGAACTTGCGGAAACCCCTCCCGAGGAAATCTACGACGACACGACGCCCGCAACCCAGCAGCTGGCAGCCGAGATCCGTGAGGACATCATGGAGGCGTTTGGCAGCGACTCCGAGCTGAACCAGACCATTTCAGTCGTCGCGAAAAGCGAAGGCGTGCTGATCTCGGTCACGGACGAACTGAATTACGGCATGTTCCAGGTCGGCTCCGCCGTGCCGCAGGCGCAGCTTGTCCGCGCCATGGAAACGATTGGCCGCAAGCTCAACGAGCACGCCGGCCGGATCAGCATCAACGGTCACACCGACGGACGTCCGTTCAAGAGCGCCAATTACGACAATTGGCGGCTCTCCACCGCGCGGGCGCATTCCGCCTACTACATGCTTGTGCGCGGCGGCGTGCCCGAAGCGCGCATCCGCGAGGTCGCCGGCTTTGCAGACCGCGAACTGAAAATTCCCGACGAGCCCTATGCCGACGCCAACCGTCGCATCGAGATATTCCTGGAGGCAGGCGGGTGACCAGCGGACCCAGCCGCGCACTGCGCGCTCTGGCCATAATGCTGTTAGCGACAAGCGCTGCATCAGCCGGCAGCCCGGACAAGACGCTTGAGCCGTACCAGATGGTGCGCTCGCTGCAGCTTGTTCAGGATCGCATCGCTGATGGCGATCACGCAGCACTGCCAATGCAGAAGAAGCTGCTGGAGCTGATCGACGGCCGGCTGCGCAGCGCCGCTGTCGAAACGCTCCAGGACAGCCGGAATTTTAATGCCCTGATGATCTACGCCATGAGCGGCGGCAATCCCCAGACGGTTGCCGACGTTGTCGCGCGCGTCGACATCGGCGAGACAGACCGGCAGGCGGCTGCCGGCGTGCTGGGCTATCTTCTCGGCGACATGGCTCAGGCCCGCACGGCGATGGCAACCATCGACCCGAACAAACATCCATCCGAGGTCGCCGCCTTCCTGTCGCTGGTCAAAGGCTCGGTCACCGCCGGCGACACCCCCGAAGCCGGATTGGCGGTCCTCGACCAGGCACGGCTTCTCAGCCCCGGCACGTTGGTGGAAGAAGCAGCGCTGCGCCGCATCATCGCTTTGGCGGTGACGACGCAGAACGTTGCGCGCTTTGCCTCCGCGACGGAACAATATGCACGGCGCTATCTGCGCTCGCCCTACGCCACCCAGTTTGCCGAGTCGCTGGTCTCCGGCATCGTTGCGCTGCGTCCGCTCAAGCTGGAACTGGCCCATATCGAGCAGACGACTGCGTGGATGTCGCGCGAACAGGCACGCACCGTCTACCTGCGCCTTGCCAGACGCGCTGCCATCGATGGCGACGCACCGCTGCTGGAATTCGCCTCGCGCATGGCCCAGCGGTATTCGGGCGAAGGGCCGGAGGCGGCTGACATCCGCGGCGAACTCTACTCAACCCTGTCTTCGGTGACCACCGACACGGTCGATGAGGTGCTGCGGCGCCTGGGTGACCTCGACGCCGCGCAACTGTCGTCCAGCGACCGCGCCTTGCTCGACGCGGCAACAGCTATCGCCACCGAGGTGGTCGCACCTGTCAACTACGCGTCGCCGGCTGTGGAGCCGGAATTGGAAGAAGATGAAGTGCGCGTGAGCAGCGACACCCCGCCTCCCACATGGAGCGCAGAGCCGTCCACCGATCCGTTGGTGACGTCGGCGCGCACGAAGCTTGAGGCCATCGACAGAATGCTGGAGGAAAACGCCCAATGACGATCAATGTTGCACTTGGCGCGAATTCAGTAGCACCACAGGCCCGCTCGAATGACCGGACTGCCAGATCGGCAACGACGGAAGGCGCACGGTTCGACGATGCGCTGTCCGACAAGCAGCCGAAACGAAAAGACGATGACACAGCCGCGCAGGAAACAGCGCCCCATCCACGTGCCGGCTGGTCGATCGACAAGCTGACGGCTCAGATTGGCATCGACAGCGGACAGGCGGAAGCCGCCCTCCCGGAATCGGAGGCGGAATTCGAGGCTGTGCTCGATCAATTGCTCGGCACTACGGTTGAGCCGGATGTCGCCAACATCGACGGCAAGGCCGCTGTCGCGGTCCAGCTTCCGGCTGGCACGATAAAGGCGGAAGCCACCAACGCACCGCTGGTGCAGTCGGGTGAAGATGCAGCTGCTCTCGATCAGAGCCAGAAAACAGCGCTGAGAGAGCCGCTGCAGACCGCGCAATTGGCAAATTTGGCTGACAGCGCCGAAGACGGTAAAACCGTATCGCAGCTGGCTGGCGTGGTTGCTGGACCAGCGCAGGACACGCAGCAGTCTGACAAGCGCCGTATGAGCAACCGTGTCGGCCAGCCATCAGCTGCCGCCGGCACAGGACCGATCGCTGCTGACAAGACAACTACCTCATCAAACGCACCGCAGCTGCCGGATGCTGAGCTCTTGGCCGACGCCGACGCGGTGCGGCCGCGCAATCGCGAGCTGAACCAGAACGAGGCCGGCGCTCAAAAGGCTGCTGCTTCGT
>JBEBXE010000017.1:0-21123 GCA_040391705.1 Aerobium aerolatum | reverse complement strand
TGATTGACGTCTTGGAGCGGGTCCGTTCGTCGACACGCTTGACGATGACGGCGCAGTAGAGGTTCGGGCCGGGCTCGCCGTTGCCCATCGGCTTGCCGGGCAAGCTGCCGGCAACGACAACGGAATAGGGCGGGACTTCGCCGTAGAAGATCTCACCGGTAGCGCGGTCGACGATCTTGGTCGACTGGCCGATGAAGACGCCCATGCCAAGTACGGCGCCCTCGCGCACGATGCAACCTTCGACGACTTCCGAACGCGCGCCGATGAAGCAATTGTCTTCGATGATCGTCGGGCCGGCCTGCATCGGCTCGAGCACGCCGCCGATGCCGACGCCGCCCGACAGATGCACATGCTTGCCGATCTGGGCGCAGGAGCCGACGGTCGCCCAGGTGTCGACCATCGTGCCCTCACCGACATAGGCGCCGAGATTGACGAAGGACGGCATCAGGATCGCGCCGGGTGCGATGTAGGCGGAGCGGCGGACGATGCAATTGGGTACCGCGCGGAACCCGTAGCGCTCGAATTCGTTGGCCGACCAGCCATCGAACTTGGAAGGCACCTTGTCCCACCACACCGATTCGCCCGGACCGCCCTTGATGATTTCCATCGGATTGAGCCGGAACGACAGCAGCACGGCCTTCTTCAGCCACTGGTTGACGGTCCAGTTTCCGTCGTCCTGGCGCTCGGCGACGCGCACCTTGCCCTTGTCGAGGAGGTCGAGAGCTGCTTCAACGGCGTCGCGAATCTCTCCACGTGTACCGGTGTTGATGCTGTCGCGCTCATCGAATGCCCCGACGATCGTGCTCTCAAGAACTGCAAGATCAGGCTTGGTCATCGAAGTGCTCCGTTACACGCGCTGTTAAGGGACGAGTCATAGGCTGGACGTAACGAGGCCCCCTCTCGGTCGGCGCGAAAACTATGCGAAGCGGTGATGGGGGTCAATGACAGGACTGCTGCTGCGCAGCATAAATGAGACAGGACTGAGAGCATCATGATTCCGGAGGAAAAAACCGGCTGGACACCGCTGTCGCATTCCGATGAAGACCTCGAGCGCGCCAAGCTGGTTCCCGATACGCCGCAGACGCGCGCGCCGGCCTACAGGCTGGCCTGGGATGACGAAGATTTCCTCACCCGGCGCGAGTTGCGGGCGGTGCGCCTGCAGCTCGAATTGCTGAAGCCGGAGATGACGTTGTCCGAACGCGGCATCCGTTCCACGGTGGTGCTGTTTGGCGGCGCGCGCATTCCCGAGCCCGGCGGCGACGCCTGGGCGGCCAAGAACGAGACGCAGAAGAAGAACCTGCTCGCCAACGCCAAATATTACGAGGAAGCACGCAGTTTTGCGCGGCTGTGCTCGGAATACTCCGCCACGACCTATTATCGCGAATATGTCGTGGTGACCGGCGGCGGCCCCGGCGTGATGGAAGCCGGCAACCGTGGCG
Organism: Aerobium aerolatum; assembly: GCA_040391705.1. GTDB lineage: Bacteria > Pseudomonadota > Alphaproteobacteria > Rhizobiales > Rhizobiaceae > Aerobium > Aerobium aerolatum_A. Next base: position 19,684 of record JBEBXE010000017.1, on the reverse strand, counting down.
CGGCAGATTGCGGCGCGCCGTCGATCGGCCTCAACATCGTGCTGCCGCACGAGCAGGCGCCGAACCCGTACGTGACGCCGGAACTGTGCTTCAACTTCCACTATTTCGCCATCCGCAAGATGCAATTCCTCATGCGGGCCAAGGCTGTCGCCATCTTCCCCGGCGGCTTCGGCACCATGGACGAATTCTTCGAGACGCTGACGCTGATCCAGACCGGACGGATGGAACGGATGCCGGTGATCCTGTTCGGCAAGGAGTTCTGGAGCAAGGCGATCAATCTCGACTATCTCGCCGAGCAGGGCACGATCTCGCCCGGCGACCAGGACATCATCGACGCGGTGGACACCGCCGAGGACGCCTGGGCGATCGTCAGGGACTTTTACAAGCTCGCCTGACGGGAGCCGGAACAACTGCGTGGCCGTCTTCGTTTCTTCATTGGAAGGAGACGGCCATGTCCGATGTGACAAGCCCCGACAGCGATGTCATCCGCAGGCAGCAGGAACGCGATCTCGGCCACAAGCTCGACCACCGGCGCGACAAGCATCATGGCCCGCCGGCCGAGCTGGTGAAGCCGGCCAAGCACACGCGTCATCCCTATCTCAAGGATCAGTCCTCGCCCTTGCCGGGAAAAAAGTGAGGCTCAGCCGATATCCGCAAGGATGGTGTTGAGGAAGGCGGTGAGGTCGTCGGTGACGAAGTCGACGTCGTCTTCGAACTCCGGGTCCTGCTCCCAGATTTCGGCGAAGGTCGGCTCGAAATTGTTCGGCACGATCAGCACCGTGGTCATGCCCATGATCTTGGGCACCGACAGGTTGCGGGCGAGGTCCTCGAACATCGCGGCGTTGGGCGTGTCGACGCGGTGGAGGCCGACAAACTTGTCGTAGGTCTCGCGAGCAGGTTTTGGGGTCAGGCCGGCGGCGACAATGTCGAAAATGTCATCGAACTGATCGAGAATGCCGAGCTGGCGCGCAGTGCGCTCGGCGTGGCCACGGTCGCCATTGGTGAAGATGAATTTTCTGCCCGGCAGCGCCTTGATCGCGTCGCCCAATGCGGGGTTCGGATCGACCCACGAATAGTCGATGTCGTGAACCTTGTTGAGGAAGTCGTCGGAGTCGATGGCATGCCGCGCCATCAGGCCGCTCAGCGTCGTGCCGTATTCCTTGTAGAGTTCCTTCTGCAACGCCCGCGCCTCGTCGCGCGGCAATTGCAACAGCTCCGACACATAGGCCGTCATCTTCACGTCGATCTGCGAGAACAGATTGGAGTGGTGAGGGTACAGCGTGTTGTCGAGGTCGAAGACCCATTCGGACACGTGGGCGAAGCGGCTCGGATCAGGATTGTTTGTCATCCCCTATCCCTAGCGGATTTCGGCGCGGGACAGAAGCCGCTAGATAATCAGCGCGTGGTCCCCAAATTGCCGCCGATTTTTGTGAGATAAACTGAATTTTATTCAAATTTGGCGGATCGCAGAAACCGCAAATTCACTTTCTCCTGCCATATAGAAGGCGTGAATTCGAGGGGCTCCATGAACATAGTCTTGAAGGCTGCGGCGCTCGCAATCGGCGCCTCCGTTGCTTCGTTTGCACTGGTGATGACCGTCGTGCCGGCGATCGGCGGGGTCGTCGAAGGCAATGCGGTGTTGATGACCATCCTGACGCCGCTCGTGCTGGCTTTCCCCACCGGGCTCCACACATTCTGGCAGAAACAGAAGCTCAGCGACGCGCTGGGCGAACTGACGACGGCGCATGACCTGCTGGCGGAAGCGCATATGGAGCTTGCCAAGGCCCATGCGCAGCTGTCCGAAAAGGCGCGGCTGGACGACATGACCGGGCTGCTCAACCGCGAGGCGTTTTTCGCGTCGCTCAAGAATGTCCGCCGGCGCACCGATACCGGCGTGCTGCTGATTATCGACGCCGACAATTTCAAGCAGATCAACGACACCCATGGCCATCAGCAGGGCGACGTGGCGCTGCTGCTGATGTCGGAGGCCATCGCCAAGTCGGTGCGCGACCATGATCTGGTCGGCCGCATCGGCGGCGAGGAGTTCGGGGCGTTCCTGACCGGCACCGACGCGGAGGAGGCGATGATCGTTGCCGAACGCATCCGCCTGAGCGTCGAGGCGATCCAGTTTTCGCCCGGCGAAGGCCAGGTGCTGCCGCTCTCGGTCAGCATCGGTGCGGCTCGCCTGCGCCCGCACGCGCCATGGTCGGAAGTGATGCGCGAAGCCGATCGCCGCCTCTACGAAGCCAAGCGACGCGGGCGCAATCGCGTCGTGTTTGAAGGTGGATCACAACTGGCCGCCTGAACTGGCTCTTGCCATCGGGGCTGCGCGCGCGCTACCCCGCCCTCGCAACATGCGGGGACGACATGGAATTCTGGATACCGATCACCATCGCCGCAGCCTTTCTGCAGAATCTGCGGTCGGCTGCGCAAAAACACCTGAAATCGGTGATGGGCACCACCGGAGCGACCTTCGTGCGCTTCGGCTTCGGGCTTCCGTTCGCGCTGCTTTATCTCGGGTTGCTCCATGTCGGCGCAGGCTATCCGATCCCCGCCGTCAACGGTTCGTTCCTCGTCTGGGTCGGCGTCGGCGCGCTGAGCCAGATCGGCGCGACGTTCCTGCTGATCCATCTGTTTTCGCATCGCAACTTTGCCGTCGGCACCGCCTATTCGCGCACCGAACCGGCACAGGCGGCGCTGTTCGGTCTGATCTTTCTCGGCGAGAGGGTGAGTTCGGGCGCGCTCGCGGCGATCGCCATCAGCGTGTTCGGGGTGATGCTGATCTCGGTGGCGCACACGCACCTGACCTGGCGCAATCTGGTGGCGTCGCTGTTTGCGCGCAACGCGCTGATCGGCCTGGCGTCCGGCACCCTGTTCGGCATTTCCGCCGTGGCCTATCGCTCGGCATCGCTGGCGCTGGGCGGGCCGAATTTCATGATGCAGGCAGCCGTCACGCTGGCGTGGACGATCAGCCTGCAGACCCTCGTCATGGGCGGGTGGATGCTATGGAAGGACCGCGCCGAGATCGGCCGCATCGCCAAGGCATGGAAGATCGCCTTGTTCACCGGCTTCGTCGGTGCGACCGCATCGTTCGGCTGGTTCATGGCGATGACGCTGCAGCAGGCCGCCGTGGTGAAGGCACTCGCACAGGTCGAGATGCTGTTCACCTTTGCCGCCTCGGTGTTCTTCTTCAAGGAGAAGATCAACCGCCTCGAGACGGCCGGCTGCGTGCTGATCGTCGCCGGAATTCTGGTGCTGGTGGCGCTGGGCTGATCCAGCCCAGCAATCCCCGGATCAGGGGACGATCAGCGTGCCGGCACCATGCTCGGTGAACAGCTCGAGCAGCACCGAATGCGGCGTCTTGCCGTTGAGGATGACGACGCCTTCGACGCCGCGATCGATGGCTTCGATGCAGGTTTCCACCTTGGGGATCATGCCGCCGGAAATGGTGCCGTCGGCGATCAGCGCTTTGGCTTCAGCCACCGTCAGCTCGTCGATCAGGTTCTTGTCCTTGTCGAGCACGCCCGGCACGTCGGTGAGGAACAGCAGCCGCGAGGCATGCAGCGCCCCGGCAATCGCGCCGGCGAAGGTGTCGGCGTTGATGTTGTAGGTGTGGCCGTCGCGGCCCGGTGCGACCGGGGCGATGACCGGGATCATCTCGGAGCGGGCCAGCAGGTCGAGCAAGGTGCGGTCGACTTCGACCGGCTCGCCGACGAAGCCGAGATCGAGCACGCGCTCGATGTTGGAATCGGGATCGCGGAAGGTTTTATGCGCCTTCTGCGCGAACACCATGTTGCCGTCCTTGCCGCACAGGCCGATCGCCCATTCGCCTTCGGCGTTGATGAGCGCGACGATCTCCTTGTTGATCGAGCCGGCCAGCACCATTTCGACGATCTCGACGGTCTTCTGGTCGGTGACGCGCAGGCCGCCTTCGAACTTCGATTCGATGCCCATCTTGCTCAGCATCGCGCCGATCTGCGGGCCGCCGCCATGCACGACGATCGGATTGACGCCCGACTGCTTCAGGAGGGCGATGTCGCGCGCGAAGGCTTTGCCGAGCTCGATATCGCCCATGGCGTGACCACCGTATTTCACCACGACGGTCTTGTTTTCGTAGCGCTGCATGAAGGGCAGGGCGGCGGACAGAAGGCGAGCCTGTTCCTGGGCTGTCGCACGCTTTTCGGTGGTCATCTGGTCCTCGCTGTCCGTGGGTATCAACGCCGCGCCTCATAGCCGCAAACGCGACCCTGCGCAAATGGTTCGAGCGCTGGAACAGCGGCGTTCCGGCGAACGCGGCCGCGCTGTTCCAGCTTTATTTCCACAGTCGCATTTATGCGACGCTGGACGCTAGCCCGGCAGGTGGAACGGAGCCCGGCGGGTGCGCCAGCCGGAGAGCTTTTCCATCTGTGCGGCGAGCGAAAACAGCGTTTCCTCGTCGCCTGGACGCCCGACCGCCTGCACGCCCAACGGCAGCCCCTGCGCGGTGACATGCACCGGCAGCGCGATCGCTGGCTGACCGGTGACGTTCTGGATCGCCGGCCAGTGGGTGAACCACAGGCTCTTGTCCATCAGCTGGTCGACGAAGGCGTCGAAGCGCAGCAGCCAGGTCAGCCGCAGCCGGTCCAACATGGCTTCGAGGACCGCGTCGATGCCCTTGGCGTCCATGCTGCCGACCGGCACCGGCGGATGCGCGATCAGCGGCATCAGCACGGCGTCGTAGCCGGCGGTGGCGATGAGCAGGGCCCGCGCCTTGGCTTGCAGCCGCTCGAGTGCTGCATAGATCTCGCCGCCGGACAGCAACTCGCCGAGCCGACCGATGACGCGTGAGCCACGCTCGACATCGCCGATCAGCGAACGCCCGGTCCGCACGCTTTCGGTGCGCAGCATGCCGGCGATGGAGGAGGCGACGATGCGGCAGAAATCGGCCATGAAGGCGCGGTCGATCATCGGCAGCGAGATTTCCTCGACGCTGTGGCCGCCCTCCTTGGCCAGCGCGACGGCGGCGTCGAGCGCGTCCATGGTTTCGCGCGAGATCGCAAGGCCGAGCGGCGAGCTGCGATAGACCGCCAGCGTCAGCTTGCCGGGATCGCGCGCGGCGGCGTCGGCAAACGAGCCGCGTGGCGGACGCGCGGCATAGGGCGCCAGCCCATCGGGGCCATGGCTGAGGTCGAGCAGCAGCGCGCTGTCGCGCACCGAGCGGCTGACGACGTGATCGACGACGAAGCCGTACCAGCTTTCCGAGGCCAGCGGCGTCACCGGAGTGCGGCCGCGCGATACCTTCATGCCGACCAGTCCGGTGGTCGATGATGGCACCCGGATCGAGCCGCCGCCGTCGGACGCATGCGCGACCGGGACGATGCCGGCGGCCACGAGCGCTGCCGAACCGCCGGACGAGCCGCCGCTGGTGTGGCCGGTGTCCCACGGATTGCGCGTCGTCCCGAATGCGGCCGATTCCGTTACCAGCCGCAGGCCGAATTCGGGCGTGGTGCTGGTGACGATCGGCACCAGTCCGGCCGCGCGATAGCGCTGGGTCAGCACCGAATCGAAATCGGGTGTGAACGCCGGGATGCGGCTGCCGTTGTTGGTCGGAACGCCGTTCTGGACGATGCCGAGATCCTTGATTGCAAACGGCACGCCGGCCAGCGGTGCATCGGCAGGCACGCTGCCGACATGCTGGCGCGCCCGGTCATACAGGCGCTCGGCAATGGCGTTGATGTCCGGATTGGTGCGCTCCGCCCGTGCGATGGCAGCCTCCACCGCCTCGCTGGCGGACAGGTCGCCCGCCTTGATGCGCTGTGCCAGTCCGATGGCGTCTTCTTCCCATAGCAGCTGTTCAATCGACATGTTCGTCCCCCCTTGTTATCAGACACGCTATCGTCGCAGTCATCAGGCTGCAATCTTGCTGAGCCAAGGACCGCACCTTGTTGGTGCTGTTGCCGACGCCGTTTGTGGTTATTCAACACGCATGTTCTCCAGATTTTTCCAGAATAGAGGCGACATCCGTCTGTGGCGTGCCGAGATTGGCGCCATGCTCGCCTTGGCGTGGCCAATGGTGCTGACCAATGTGGCGCAGACCGCGATGACGGTGACCGACGTCATGATGATGGGCTGGCTCGGCCCCTATGAGATGGCGGCGGGGACGCTGGGGGCCAATCTGTACTTTTCGCCGATGATCTTTGGCATGGGTCTGGTGCTGGCGGTGTCGCCGATGATCGCGTTCGAGCTCGGCCGCAAACGGCATTCGGTGCGCGACGTCCGCCGCTCGGTCCGGCAGGGGTTCTGGATCGCGATTTCGATTTCGCTGCCGATCTGGGTAGCGTTGTGGTTCACCGAAGACATTCTGGTGGCGATGGGCCAGGACCCGGCGCTGTCCGCCACCGCCGGGAGTTATGTCGGCGCGCTGCAATGGGCGGCGCTGCCGTTCTATTGTTTCGCCGTGCTGCGCTCGTTCATCTCGGCGCTGGAACGGCCGCGCTGGGCGATGTGGATTGTGGTCGGCGCGGTGCTGTTCAACGCGCTGTTCAACTACTGCATCATGTTCGGTAATTTCGGCTTTCCCCGGCTGGGCGTGATGGGCGCGGGCGTCACCACGACGGTGTCGAGTACGCTGATGTTCCTGGCGCTGGCGCTGGTGGTCGTCACCGACCGAAAGTTCCGTCGCTACCGGTTGTTCGGACGGTTCTGGCGCGCCGACTGGCCGCGCTATCGCGAGTTGCTGCGGCTCGGCCTGCCGATTGCCGGTATCATGACGTTCGAGGTCACCCTGTTCAACGGCGCTGCCTTGCTGATGGGGCTGCTCGACGCGGTCGCGCTGGCCGCGCATGCGATTGCGATCCAGTTTGCGTCGCTGGCCTTCATGGTGCCGATGGGGATCGGCCAGGCGGTGACGGTGCGTGTCGGCCGCGCCTTTGGCGCTGGCGATCGCGACGGCATCACCCGCGCGGGGTGGACGGCGTTCGGGCTCGGCATCGGCTTCATGGTGTGCTCGGCGTCAGTATTCCTGCTGATCCCCGAGGTGCTCGTCAGCGCGTTTATCGATGCATCCGATCCGCGAGCCGCACCTGTGGCGTCTTTGGCGGTCACGTTCCTGGCAATCGCGGCGCTGTTCCAGATCGTCGATGGCGCGCAGGCGGTTGGCGCGGGCATGCTGCGCGGCTTGCAGGACACGACGATGCCGATGCTCTACGCGGCGTTCGGCTACTGGCTGATCGGCATGCCGCTCGGGGTGACGCTGGCCTTCGTGTTCGGCTTCGGTGGCGCCGGGATCTGGATCGGTCTGGTCGCGGGCCTGTCGGTCGTCGCCGTGCTGCTGATCAGCAGGTGGATGGGCCGGGAAAAGCTGATCGCGGCGTGGATGCCATCGCCGCGATCCTGAAGAAGCCCGCGCCTTACAGCGGCTTCTTGATCCATTTCGAAATGACGCCGACGATGCCTTCGCGGAACAGCATCACGCAGACGACGAAGGTCACGCCCTGAATGATCGTCACCCATGCGCCGAATGTCGCGAGATAGTTCTGCATGGTGACGATCACGGTGGCCCCGACCAGCGGGCCGAACACGGTGCCCATGCCGCCGATCAGCGTCATCAGCACGACTTCGCCCGACATCGACCAGTGCACGTCGGTCAACGACGCCAGCTGGAAGACGATGGCCTTGGTGGAGCCGGCGAGCCCGGCAAGCGCGGCCGACAGCACGAAGGTCGCGAGCTTGTAGCGGTTGACGCGGTAGCCGAGCGAGATCGCGCGCGGTTCGTTCTCGCGGATCGCCTTGAGCACCTGCCCGAACGGCGAGTGGATGATGCGATAGATCGCCAGCAGGCCGCCCAGGGTGATGGCGAGCACCAGCCAGTACAGCGTGAAGTCGGATTTGAGGCTGATGAGGCCAAACAGATTGCCGCGCGGCACCGCCTGGATGCCGTCCTCGCCGCCGGTGAACGGCGCTTGCAGCGAGAAGAAGAACACCATCTGCGCAAACGCCAGCGTCACCATGGCGAAATAGATGCCCTGCCTGCGGATCGACAGCGCGCCGATGAGCAGGCCGAGCACGGCGGCGGCGGCGGTGCCCAGCAGGATGGCAAGTTCCGGGGTCAGGCCCCAGACCTTGGCAGTATGGGCGCAGACATAGCTGGCGATGCCGAAAAAGGCGGCGTGGCCGAACGACAGCAGGCCGGTATAGCCGAGCAGCAGGTTGAAGGCGCAGGCAAACAGCGCAAAGCACATCACCTTCATGACGAAGACGGGATAGAGCAGGAACGGCGCAACCGCGCCGGCCGCCAGCAGGGCGATGAAGATTGCGATGTGGAGACGCGGCATCCCGCCGCTCACCTGCCGGACCTTGATTCCGGACGTTTCGACGGCAGCGGTCATCAGGCTGTCCTCCCGAACAGGCCAGCCGGCTTGATCAGCAGCACGATCGCCATGATGACGAAGATGACCACGGACGAACCCTCCGGGTAGAATACTTTTGTCAGGCCCTCGATCAGGCCGAGGCCGAAGCCGGTGATGATGGAGCCGAGGATCGACCCCATGCCGCCGATGACGACGACGGCGAACACGACGATGATCAGATCAGCGCCCATGTTCGGATTGACCGAATAGATCGGCGCGGCGAGTACCCCGGCAAAGCCGGCCAGCGCGACGCCGAAGCCGTAGGTCAGCGTGATCATGCGCGGCACGTTGATGCCGAAGGCGCTCACCAGCGTCGGGTTTTCGGTGGCGGCGCGCAGATAGGCGCCCAGTCGGGTCTTTTCGATCACGAACCAGGTGGCAAAGCACACCACCAGCGAGGCGGCGACGACCCAGCCGCGATAGTTGGGCAGGAACATGAAGCCGAGATTCTGCCCGCCCGCCAACTGCGTCGGGATCGTGTAGGGCAGCCCGGATATACCGTATTGGTTGCGCAGCACGCCCTGCATGATCAGCGCGAGACCGAAGGTCAGAAGCAGGCCGTAGAGATGGTCGAGGTGATAGAGCCGCGAGACCAGCAGCCGCTCCAGGATGACGCCGGTGATGCCGACGATGATCGGCGCGAGCAGCAAGGCCCACCAATAGCTGACGCCGAGATAGTTGAGCAGCATCCAGGCGACGAATGCACCCAGCATGTACTGCGCGCCATGGGCGAAATTGATGATGTTGAGCAGGCCGAAGATGATCGCCAGCCCGAGGCTCAGGATCGCATAGAATGATCCGTTGATGAGCCCAAGCAGCAGCTGGCCGAAAAGTGCCTGCGGCGGGATTCCCAGTAATTCGAACATCCTGCGGTCCTGCTTTGGTCGTGGGCCTGGAATGCGATGATCTGGAGCGCGCGCGGTGCCGCGCGCGTTCCAGACGTGTCAGGGTCTTACTTGACGAGCGGGCAGTTGCCGTCTGCCATCGGGCGGAAGGCTTCGGCTGCCGGGATTGTCTCCAGCGTCTCGTAATAATCCCATGGACCCTTCGACTGCTCCGGCGACTTGACGCGGAACAGGTACATGTCGTGGATCTTGCGGCCGTCGGCGCGGATGACGCCCTTGCCGAACAGCGGATCGTCGGTGGGCATTTCCTTCATCTTGGCGACGACTTCGTCCGCATTGGTCGTCTTGGTGGCTTCGATGGCCTTCAGATAATGAAGAACGCCGGCATAGACGCCTGCCTGAACCATCGACGGTTTGTCGCCGTCGATCTTCTCGAACCGGGCCGACCACTCACGCGTGCTGTCGTTCATGTCCCAGTAGAAGCTTTCGGTCAGCACCAGGCCCTGGGCCGTCTGCAGGCCAAGTGCGTGGATGTCATTTGCGAAGATCAGCAGCCCTGCCAGCGTCTGCCCGGCCTGGGTGATGCCGAACTCGGACGCCTGCTTGATGGCGTTGACGGTGTCGCCGCCGGCATTGGCGAGGCCGATCACCTTGGCCCCGGAGGATTGCGCCTGCAGCAGGAACGACGAGAAGTCGGTGCCGGGGAACGGGTGACGGACATGGCCGAGGACCTTGCCGCCGGCCTTTTCGACCACGGCGGTCGTGTCACGCTCCAGCGCGTGACCGAAGGCATAGTCGGCGGTGAGGAAGAACCAGGTGTCGCCGCCCTGCTTGACCATCGCCGAGCCGGTGCCGTTGGCCAAAGCCCAGGTGTCGTACGTCCAGTGGACGGTGTGCGGCGAGCAGGCGACGCCGGTCAGGTCGGCCGTGCCGGCGCCGGAGTTGATGAAGGCCGCGTTGGCGCCCTTGATGATTTCGTTGACGGCAAGGGCGGCAGACGAGGTCGGTACGTCGACGACGGCATTGACGCCATCCTGATCGAGCCACTGGCGGGTGATGGTCGAGGCGACGTCGGGCTTGTTCTGGTGGTCGGCGGAAACGATCTCCACCTTCATGCCCTTGGCCTCTGCGCCGAAGTCCTCGACGGCCATGCGCGCCGCGACGACGGAGCCTTCGCCCGCCAGGTCGGCATAGATGCCGGAGCGGTCGTTGAGCACGCCGATCTTGACGCTGATGTCCTGGGCCAGCGCTGATGTCGCCATCAGCGATGCCGCCAGTGATGCGAGCAGAAATCCGGTATTCCTCATGCTACTCTCCTCCGGTAATCGGCGGTATCCGCCTGGTTCTTTGCCCTACACGCCGAGATAGGCGTGCAGTTTCCCGATATTCGCCTCGAGTTCTTCGTTGGGGATCATGTCGATGACTTTGCCCTGCTCGATGACGTAATGCCGATCCGCGACGGTCGATGCGAAGCGGAAGTTCTGCTCCACCAGAACGATGGTGAAGCCCTGCTGCTTGAGCATCGCGATGGTGCGGCCGATCTGCTGGATGATCACCGGGGCAAGCCCTTCGGTCGGCTCGTCCAGCAGCAGCAGCTTGGCGCCGGTGCGCAGGATGCGGCCGATCGCCAGCATCTGCTGCTCGCCGCCCGACAGCTTGGTGCCCTGGCTGTTCAGCCGCTCCTTGAGGTTCGGAAACAGCTCGAAAATCTGCTCGACGCTCATGCCGCCCGGCTTGACCTGCGGCGGCAGCATCAGGTTTTCCTCCACCGACAGCGACGCGAAGATGCCGCGCTCCTCGGGGCAGTAGGCGATGCCTTCCTTGGCGACATGGCGCGATGGCGCGTGCATCAGCTCCTTGCCGTCGAACAGCACCGAGCCCTTGCGCTTGGGCAGGATGCCCATCACCGATTTGAGGGTCGTCGTCTTGCCCGCGCCGTTGCGGCCGAGCAGCGTCACCACTTCACCGGGCAGCACGTCGAAGGTGATGCCATGCAGCACGTGGCTTTCGCCGTACCAGGCCTCAAGGTTGGTGACCGCCAGCAGCGGAGCTGCGCCCGCTGCCCTTGCTACTGCCGCCTCAGCCATGACCAGCTCCGATATAGGCTTCGATGACCCGCGGGTCTTTCGAGACGGTCGCATAATCGCCTTCCGCCAGCACTTTTCCGCGCGCCAGCACGGTGATGGTGTCCGACAGCGAGGCCACAACGGAGAGGTTGTGCTCGACCATCAGGATGGTGCGGTTGACCGAGATGCGTTTGATCAGTGTGGCGATCCGGTCGACGTCCTCGTGGCCCATGCCGGCCATCGGCTCGTCGAGCAGCAGCATTTCGGGATCGAGCGCCAGCGTCGTCGCAATTTCCAGCGCCCGTTTGCGGCCATAGGACAGGTCGGACGCCTGCGTGGTTTCGAACTCCGACAGGCCGACATCGGCCAGCAGCGCGCGCGCCCGATCGTCGAACTCGGATAGCACCTGTTGCGAGCGCCAGAAGTCGAACGAGTCGCCGCGCTTGCGTTGCAGCGCGATGCGCACATTCTCCAGCGCGCTCAGATGCGGGAACACCGCCGAGATCTGGAACGAGCGCACCAGACCGAGCCGGGCAATGTCGGCTGGCGACAGCGCGGTGATGTCCTGTCCCTTGTAGGTGATCTTGCCGCGCGTCGGCGGCAGGAATTTCGTCAGCAGGTTGAAGCAGGTGGTCTTGCCGGCACCGTTCGGACCAATCAGTGCGTGAATCTGCCCGCGTCGCACCCGAAGGTTCACATCCTCGACGGCCAGGAATCCTCTGAATTCTTTAGTCAGATTCTCCGCAGCCAGAATGACGCCGTCATCCATGCACAACCTCGCTCACGCGCCGGCCGCGTGGCGGCTGGCATTGCTCTGATGAGCCCTCCTCCCGAGAGGTGCTCTTATGTCCTGCTCCCCCGCACGGTCTTTGCCGTGCCTTGCCGAAAACATGCACAAGGCGCGGTCGGAACGCAAGGGGCGTAAAACTACGATAGAGCTTATTCGCTCGTCAGTATCCGGCGCGTGATGGCGTACCGGATACTGTAAATCTCGGGCGGTCAGCCGCCTTTCACATGGGCGCAGGTGCTTTGTTCCAGCGGCTGGGCTGCGTTTTCGGCGCTGATGGTCTGGACGACATTGTAATAGTCCCATTCGCCGGTGGATTGTTCTGGGGTTTTGACCTCGACCAGATACATTTCCTTCACCAGCCGGCCGTCGGCACGCACGGTGCCGCCGGGAGCGAAGAAGTCGTCGACCGGACGCTCCTTCATCGCCGCTGCAACCGTCGCACCGTCGTCGGTGCCTGCCGCCTCGACGGCGCGCAGATAGTGCAGCACCGACGAGTAGGTGCCGGCCTGGACCATGCCCGGCATGCGGCCGGTCTTCTCGTGGAAACGCTTCGACCATTCGCGGCTGGCATCGTCGCGATCCCAGTAGAACGCGGTGGTGGCCAGCAGCCCCTGCGCCGTCTCCAGGCCAAGCGCGTGGATGTCGCTGATGACGATGACGAGCCCGGCGAGGTTCTGGCCGGCCTGGGTGATGCCGAATTCGCCGGCCTGCTTGATCGCGTTGATCGTGTCGGTGCCGGCATTGGCGAGGCCGACGATTTCCGCGCCGGAGGACTGGGCCTGCAACAGGTAGGACGAGAAGTCGGGCGAGCCGAGCGGATGGTTGACATTGCCGGCAATCTTGCCGCCGCCTGCCTCGACCACGCGGGTCAGTTCGGCGGCCATCTGATGGCCGAAGGCGTAGTCTGCGGTGAGCAGGAACCACGATTTCTTGCCCTGCTCAAGCACCGCCTTGGCGGTTCCAACCGACTGCGAATAGGTGTCGAACACCCAGTGGAAGCCGGTCGGCGAGCAGTCCGAATTGGTCAGTGCCGTGGTCGCGGGGCCGGTCATCAGCGTGATCTTGCCTTGCTCCCTGCCGATGGTGTTGACGGCGATCGCCACCGCCGAATTGGTCAGGTCGGCAATCGCGTCGACGCCATCGACGTCGAACCAGCGGCGGGCGAGCGCGGACGCCACATCCGGCTTGTTCTGGTGGTCGGCGGCAATGACCTCGACCTTGATGCCTTTGCCGGCTGCGTCGAAATCTTCGACCGCCATGCGGGCGGCTTCAACCGAGGTGAGGCCGCCGAAATCGGCATAGGTGCCGGTCTGGTCGTTGAGGACGCCGATGCGGACGATACCGTCGCTGAGTTCTTGTGCGCCGGTCAGGGATGTGGAGGCAAGCAAGGCCGCCATGATGCCAAAAAATCTCATGATCTCCTCCCAGAGATGCTGTGCGGGGCTGAAGTACAGCAGACAACCGTTTCCCGGTCGACATGAATTTACGCACACCCAATGTGCGTTAGTCGTCTAAGCTTGGGAAGAGTGCTTGGGTCGCGCAGGATTTACTGGCACGGCTGTGGTCTAGTGCTTGTCGCGTCAGGTTTCAAACGATTTGTGCATGGCGTCCGGAGGGAGGCTTGACGGTCGCGGGATGTTGGTCCTATGTTTTGGTCAATTGACCTGATCATCTGACCAAAGGCACTTGCCGGGTCGCGTGAGGAGGGTTGAGAGGGAGGCAGAATGAATACAGCGGCGACCAGTGCAACACGGCGCGACGTGCGATGCGACATCCTTGATGCCGCTGAACGCGTGTTTGCGACGCTCGGGTTTGCCGGCGCGACGACGCGCGCCATCGCCGACGAGGCCAAGGTCAATCTTGGCCTGATTCACTACCATTTCAATTCCAAGGAAGCGCTGTTCGAGCAGGTCATCGTGCGCCGCAGCGGGCAGGTCAACGGCTATCGCCGCGAGCTGCTGGCGCAGGTTCTGGCGCAGCCGGAAGGCGCGACGCTGGAGCGGATTCTCGAGGCGCTGATGCGGCCGACGATCGAGATGAGCAACGAGCATGGCGACGCCGGCCAGAGCTATTCGCGCATCATCGTCCAGATCGCGTCGGGCACCGATGAGCGCTCGATCCAGCTGACCGGGGACAATTTCAACGACATCGCGCTCGAGTTCATCGACGCGCTGGACAAGCATGTGCCGGGCCTCGGGCGTGAGAACGCCGTCTGGTGCTACATCAATGCCATTTCGCTGGGACTGTTGATGATGACCCGTACGGGTCGCATCACGGTGCTGTCGGACGGGCTTTGCGATGAGCGTGACACGACAGGATCGATCACCCGCATCGTTCGCTATCTCGCTGCCGGGACAAGGGCTTTGGCTGCCGGCGCGTGACAAGTTTCGACGGCGGGGTCGTCGAAAAGGAAAATCAAAAGGCTATTATCCGGGAGGTAAAGATGAATATCAGGATGCCTATGACTGCGATGGCTGCCGTGCTGGCAGCGTCTGTCGCCATGCCGGCCTTTGCGGCCGAAATCACCGCGACGGTGGTGAACGGTCACCCACCGGTGTTTCTGTGGGTGAAGCACCTCACCGAGACCTTCATTCCGACGGTCAACAAGGAGCTTGAGGGCACCGACTACACGTTCAAGTGGACCGAGGCCTATGGTGGCACGCTGGCTGCCGTTGGCGGCGAGCTGGAAGCCATCGAGGACGGCCTCGCCGAGATCGGCGCTGTGCCGACCGTGTTCGAGCCGACGTCGCTGCCGCTGCAGAACGTCTCCTACTTCACCCCGTTCGGCACGTCCGACGCGCAGATCGTGATCAATGCCGTCGACAAGCTGCACCAGGACATTCCTGGCATGATCGAGTCGTGGGAAAAGTATAACGCCGAATATCTCGGCGGCGGCTTTGCTCTCGACAACTACGTGCTGATGACCAACTTCCCGGTCGCGTCGATGGATGACCTCAAGGGTCACAAGATCGGCGCGCCAGGCGCAGCGGTCAACTGGGTTGAAGGCACGGGCGCGGTCGGCGTCGCCGGCAACCTGACCACCTACTACAACGACATCCAGACCGGCGTCTTCGACGGCACCATCGTGTTCCCGACCGCCGCCGCGCCTGCCAAGCTGCAGGAAGTCGCCAAGCACATCCTGGTCACCGATTTCGGTGCGCAGTATGCGGGTTCGCTGGTTGCCAACAAGGACTGGTACGACGCCCAGCCGGCAGAAGTGCAGGCAGCCCTGCGCGCTGGCGCCAAGGCTTACACCGAGGCTTACATCGCCGAGCAGACGACCCGCGTGGAAGCTGCATTCAAGCAGATGGAAGCGGGTGGCGCCATCATCACCAAGCTCAGCGAAGACGATCGCGCCAAGTGGGCTGCTGCCCTGCCGCAGATCGCCGACGTCTGGGCCAAGGACGCCGATGGCCAGGGCCTTCCGGGTTCGGAAGTCCTCGACGCCTATATCGGTCTGCTGAAGGAAGCCGGCGTGCCGCTGGCGCGCGACTGGACGCAACGCTAATCAACATGGCTGCGGGGGCACCCCCCGCAGCCACTCCCTCAACCAGGAACAACAACCGTGTCCACCACACCGGAAACCAAGACCGGTCTGCGGAGCTTTGACCTTGTCTTCAAGCTCTTCGACCGCCTGACGGCCATCATGAGCATGATCGGGACGGCCGCCATCCTGTTCATCATGTGCATCATCACCGCCGACGTCGTCGGCCGCGCTTTTCTCGATCACCCGATCCCGGGCGTTCCTGAAATCGTGTCGATGCTGATCCTCAGCATCGTCTTTCTCCAGCTCGCCAATACGTTGCTGCGCGGACATCTGACGCGTGCCGATGGCTTCCTGATGCTGGTGCGTTCGAAATCGCCGCGTGTGGAAGGGGTGCTCGACGCGATCATGCATCTGGCCGGCGTCGGCCTGGTGGGCGTTCTCGTCTCCGCCTTCTATCCGCTGTTCATGCGCAGCTACGGCCGCAACGAGATGATCGGAACGCTCGGCCAGTTCCTGGCGCCGATCTGGCCGACCTATTTCGTCGTGCTGTTGGGCGCTGTCATGCTTTGCATCGCCTTTGCCCTGCGCGCGGCTCAGATTCTCATTCTTACCTTCGGCGATAAATCGGCCGGGGAAGGTGCCCGATGACCGGCTTCGAAATCGGCCTGTGGTCGCTCGGCGCGATCCTGTTTCTCATCTACACCGGCATGCATGTGGCGATCGCGCTGGCGCTCGTCTCGTTCTTCGGCATCTGGATTTTGCGTGACAACGCCGATCAGGCGGCCCGCATCCTGTCGCTGGCGGCGCGTGAAAGCATCTCCAGCTACCTCTTCGGCGTGGTGCCGCTGTTCGTGCTGATGGGGCTGGTGGTCAGCCGCGCCAATATCGGCCGCGACACCTTCGACGTCGCCACCCGTTTCCTCGGCAAATTGCGCGGCGGGCTCGGCATTTCCACCGTCGGCGCCAACGCCATCTTCGCCTCGATCACCGGCATCTCCATCGCCTCGGCGGCGGTGTTCACCAAGATCGCCGTGCCGGAGATGATGCGCGCCGGACATACAGGCCGGTTCTCGACCGGTGTTGTCGTCGGCTCGTCGATCCTTGGAATGCTGCTGCCGCCAAGCCTGCTGATGATCCTCTACGGCATTCTCGCCGAGCAGTCGGTCGGCGCTTTGTTCATCGCCGGCATCGGACCGGGCATTCTGGTCACCATCATCTTCTGCGTCGGCATCTGGCTGATGGTGAAGTACTGGCCCAGCTTCACCGGTGTCGCCACCGTTCCCGACACCTACGACACCACCGGTCTGGCTGCGGTGCAGGAAGTCATCAGCAAGCTGGCGCCGATCGTGATCCTCGTCGGGCTGGTGCTGGGCGGTCTTTACGGCGGCATCTTCACGCCGACGGAAGCCGGCGCCATCGGCGCGCTGGGCGCGATCGTCATTGCCTTCATCAAGCGGCGGCTGACGCCCAAAGTGCTGTGGCAGGTCACCATCGAGACCGGGCACATCACCGCGTCGATCTGCTTCCTGATCATCGCGGCGACCATGTACAGCCGCATGCTGGCGCTGACCGGACTGCCGTCGTTCCTGACCGAATGGATCGTCGCCATGGATGTCGGCGTCTACGGCTTCCTGCTGTTCTACATTGCCGTGCTGGTGCTGCTCGGCACGATCCTGGATTCGTCCTCGATCCTGCTGATCACCGTTCCGTTGGCGCTGCCAGTGGCGCAGTCGCTCGGCATCGACCTGATCTGGTTCGGCATGATCACCATTCTCGCCGTCGAGATCGGTCTGCTGACGCCACCGATGGGGCTCTCCGTCTTCGTGGTGAAAGGGTCGCTCGACGATCCCAGCGTTTCGCTTCAGGACGTGTTCATCGGCGCTGCACCGTTTGCCGTGCTGATGCTGTTCGCTCTGTTCCTGATCGTGCTCTTCCCGAGCATCTCCCTCGGACTTCTGTAAGGAAAGGTTCCCATGGCACGTCGCATCGTCGATATCTCCACCGCTCTCAAGGCTGGGATTGCTTCGGACCCCAAGGGCACCGAACCGCAGATCACCTATTTCGATCACCAGCAGTCGGTCGGTCAGCTCACCGGGTTCTTTCCGGGCCTGACCAAGGACCAGCTGCCGGGCGGCGAGGGCTGGGCGGTCGAGCAGATGGTGGTCTCCACCCACAACGGCACCCATCTGGATGCGCCGTATCACTTCCACTCCACCATGGATGGCGGCAAGCGCGCGATGACCATCGACGAAGTGCCGCTGGAATGGTGCTTCGGTCCCGGCGTCAAGCTCGACTTCCGGCATTTGCCCGACGGCCATGTCGTCTCGGCAGCGGAAGTGGAAGCCGAACTGGCCCGCATCGGCCATGAGATCCAGCCCGGTGACATCGTCGTGGTCAACACCTCGGCCGGCGCGAAATACGGCCAGGACGACTATCTGGCGTCGGGCTGCGGCATGGGCCGCGAGGCGACGTTGTACCTGACCAGCCGTGGCGTGCGCGTCACCGGCACCGACGCCTGGAGCTGGGATGCGCCGTTCATCCATACGGCCAAGCGCTATAGCGAAACCAACGATGCGTCGCTGATCTGGGAAGGCCACCGCGCCGGCATGGAAATCGGCTACTGCCACATCGAGAAGCTCGGCCAGCTCGATCAGCTGCCGGCCACCGGCTACATGATCGCCTGCTTCCCGTTCAAGATCGAAAAAGCCTCGGCGGGCTTCACCCGCGCCGTGGCGATTTTCGAGGACTAAGTGCAGAGGGGGAGGCGACCATGACAAGCAATCCGAAAGGCCCCAATCCGCTGATTGGCTGGCAGGTGGACCGCGCGCAGATCAAGACCATCGGTACCGATCTGCAGCGGCCGGAGTGCATCCTGGCCGAACGTGACGGCACGCTGTGGGCAGCCGATGCGCGCGGCGGCGTGATGAAGATCGCGCCGGACGGCACGCAGCAGCTGATCACCCAGACCGAGAGCGGGCATTTCGATCTGTCGGGCGATCAGGCGCAGAGCCTGCTCACCGGCACGCTGCCCAACGGCCTCGCCTTCGCCCAGAACGGCGACATCCTGATCTCGAATTTCGGCACCGACCTGCTCGAGATCATGAGCCGCGACGGCAAGACGCGCACGCTCTACGACACCATCGACGGCAAGCCGATGGGCAAGGTCAATTTCGTGCTGCGCGATTCGAAGAACCGCATCTGGATCACCGTGTCGACCATGGTCAATCCGTGGAACGAGGCGATCCGCACCGGCCTGACCGACGGCTATGTCGCGGTGGTCGACGAGAACGGCATCCGCATCGTTGCCGACGGCTTCGCCTTCACCAACGAGATACGTCTCGATGCCAAGGAAGAGTGGCTGTACGTCGCCGAAACCTGCGCCAAGCGCGTCACCCGCCTGCGCGTGCAGCCGGATGCCTCGCTGACCGACCGCGAGGTCTATGGGCCGTCGAGCCTCGGAGACGGGCTGATCGACGGCTTTGCCTTCGACGCCTACGGCAACCTCTGGTGCACGATGATCTTTGCCGACCGGCTGGTGGCGATCACCCCGGACGGCGACGCGCTGACGTTGCTCGACGATGGCGATCCCAAGCTGACGGCGGCGTTCGAAGCCGAGTTTGCCACCGGCGAGCCGATGCGCTTCGACACGCTGGCTGCCTCGGGCGGCAAGATCGCGCCGTGGCTCGCCAGCGTCACCTTTGGTGGTCCCGACCTTCAGACCGTCTATCTCGGCAGCCTGAAGGGCAACACCATTCCGTATTTCCGTTCACCCGTTGCCGGCCTGCCGATGGTGCATTGGTAAGCCCAGACGAATTTCTGACGATCAAGGAGAATACTCATGGCTAAACGCAAGGTCATTATTACCTGCGCCATCACCGGCTCGATCCACACGCCGTCGATGTCGCCGCATCTGCCGATCACGGCAGAGCAGATCGCCGACCACGCCATTGCGGCGTCGGAAGCCGGCGCTGCCGTCGTCCACCTGCATGCGCGCGACCCCAAGGACGGCCGCCCGGTGCAGACCGTGGAGGCTTACGAGCCGTTCCTGAAGGTGATCAAGCAGCGCTCGGGCGCCATCGTCAACATCACCACCGGCGGCGCGCCGACCA
>JBEBXE010000016.1:0-21155 GCA_040391705.1 Aerobium aerolatum | reverse complement strand
GTGACGCAACGAACCGACAGTGCGCATGAACCTGTATCGGCGACGACATTGGACTATTCTGGGCGTGGTCGCTGCTGTGGTGTGCCTGCTGATCGCCAGCTTCGGCCACCGGTATGCGACGGCACTCTATCTGGACCAGGCGGCCGCGCGCGGCGAGAATACGCTCGGCTTGGCTGTCACTGCGTTGCGTGGACAGCTCGCCCGCTACGAGAAGCTGCCGCAGCTGATCGCCGACGATCCCGACATCAAGGAACTGGTCACGGCTCCAGACAACCTTGCCAAGGTTGATGAGATCAATGGTTTCCTCAAGCAGATCAACGAACTTCTGGAATCGTCCGATATCTATGTGATGCTGCCCGACGGGAATACGCTTGCGGCGTCGAATTTCGACCAGACACCGACCTTCATTGGCGAGAACTTCAGCTATCGGCCTTACTTCTATGACGCGCGCGACGGCGGTGTCGGCAAATTCTTCGCGCTCGGCACGACCTCACTCAAGCGCGGTTACTATTTCGGTGCGCCGATCAATACGAATGCAGGCATTGCCGGCGTCGTGGTCTTCAAGGTCGATATCGATGCCATCGAAAGCTCGTGGCGCGGTAGCGACTACGAAATCATCGTCACCGATCCGGAGGGTATCGTGTTCATGTCGGGACGGCACGATTGGCTGTTCTCGGCGATCCAACCCCTGACCGACGAGCGTCTCGCACGGACTGCGACCACAAGGCGCTACGCCAACGCAGAGCTCAAAGAGTTGCCAGTCACGCGCAACCTGACGCAGGACGGGCACGACCTGATCTCGATTGCTGGGCAGGAAGGCGCTCGGCAGTATCTCGTCGTTACCGAAACGATGTCGGAAGCCGACTGGACTGTGAAGGTTCTGCTCGACACGTCCTCAGTTCGCACACAGGTGCTCACCACCATCGCCGCGCTGGTGCTGCTGGTGGCGCTTGCCGCGATGGGCGCTGCCGTCTGGCTTGAACGGCGCGCACGGCTTGCCGAGCGTCTGCAGGTGCAACGCGAGGCGCGGGAAGAACTGGAGCACCGTGTGGAGGAGCGAACCTCCGACCTCGCCGCTGTCAACACACTTCTGGAGGAAGAGGTCGCCGAACGGCGCACAACGGAGCGGGTACTGCGCAAGACGCAGTCCGATCTGGTGCAGGCCGCAAAATTGGCGGCGCTCGGCCAGATGGCTGCGGCCCTGTCACATGAATTGAACCAGCCGCTGGCGGCCGCTCGCACCTATGCCGATAATGCCACGCTGCTGATCGAGCGCGGACGGATCGAGGAGGCGGGCGAGGCTATCGGACGCATCGCCAGTCTCACCGAGCGCATGGGCTCGATCAGCAAGCATTTGCGTAATTTTGCCCGCAAGCCGAACGAAAAACTGGGACCGGTGGCACTTGATGACACCGTGCGGGATACGCTGGAAATTGTCGGCTGGCGCTTGAAGGCAGCTGATGCCGACCTGATCATCGACCTTGGCCTCACCCCCGCAGCGGTGAGGGCGGACGGGGTGCGCTTGCAACAGGTGCTGGTCAACATCATCTCGAATGCTGCCGATGCCGTAGAGGGGCTCTACGACCGCAGGATCGAGCTTTCCGCACGGCCGACGGAGCATCATGGCAAGGTGATTATCACGGTGCGCGATCGCGGCCCCGGCGTTCCGGCCGCCATTGCGGAACGTATCTTCGACCCATTCTTTTCCACCAAGGGTGTCGGCAAGGGGTTGGGGCTCGGGCTGTCGATCTCCTACAACATCGTCAAGGATTTCGGCGGCATGCTTGCCGTGGAGCGACATCCGGACGGCGGAACGGTGGCCACCATCACGCTTGATGCGGCCGATATGCCTGTGCGCGAGGCGGCTGAATGAAGCAACCCACCGTGCTGCTTGTCGATGATGAGGAAGATATCCGCCGCTCCACGATGCAGTCGCTGCAACTGGCAGGCTTCGAGGTGCGCGATCTTGCCGGTGCGGAAGCAGCACTCGATCTCGTCACGCCCGGCTTTGCCGGGGTCGTCGTCAGTGACATCCGCATGCCCGGCCTGGACGGCATGACGCTGCTGACGCGCGTGCGCGACATCGACGCCGACGTGCCGGTTATCCTCGTCACTGGCCACGGCGACGTGCAACTCGCCGTGCGCGCCATGCGCGAGGGTGCGTATGATTTCATCGAGAAGCCGTTTTCGGGCCAACAGCTCGCCGACGTTGTCGCCCGCGCACTCGACAGGCGCAGCCTCGTGCTTGAAAACCGGCTGCTGCGCGCGGCGGCAGGTAAAAGCGACGACCTCGAAACGCGCCTGCCGGGCCGTTCGCCGACTGTGATCGATCTGCGTTACCGGCTGCGGGCGCTCGCTGGAACCGATGCCGACGTGTTGATCGTCGGCGAGACCGGCGTCGGTAAGGAAGTTGCCGCGCGCGCCTTGCACGACATCAGTGGTCGCGCTGAGCGTCCCTTTGTCGTGATCAACTGCGCCGCCCTGCCGGAGAACCTCATCGAGAGCGAGCTGTTCGGCCATGAGGCAGGCGCTTTCCCTGGCGCAATTCGCTCGCGTTACGGAAAGTTCGAGCACGCACGCGGCGGCACGGTTCTGCTCGACGAGATCGACTCGATGCCGCTCGACCTTCAGGCGCGGCTTCTGCGGGTGATCGAGGACCGCGTCATTGTCCGTCTCGGTTCGAACGAACCGATCCCGCTCGACCTGCGCTTCGTCGCGACAAGCCAGATCCAGCTCGAGGATGAAGTGACTGCGGGCCGCTTCCGGGCCGACCTGTTCTACCGGCTCAACGTCGTTACCCTGCGCGTGCCGCCGCTGTCTGCGCGGCGCGAGGACGTGCCGATCCTGTTTCTGCAACTGGTGCGCGAGGCTGCCGGACGCTACCGCCGCGAACCGATCGAGCCGCCACCGCATCTGGTCGCCGAGATCGCCCGGCGCGACTGGCCGGGTAACGTGCGGGAACTGCGCAACGCAGCCGACCGTCATGTGCTGGGCCTCGGCATCGAAGGACTCGACGTGCCATCCGAAGAGGACACCGGCGCAGGGCTGTCGGAACGGGTGGCGCGTTTCGAGAAATCGGTCATCGCCAGCGCATTGCAGGCGCATGGCGGGGTGCTCAAGCCGGTCTACGAGGAACTCGGCATTTCGCGAAAAACGCTCTACGAGAAAATGCAGCGCTACCGGCTCGACCGGCGCGACCATAGCGAATAACTGCCGTCTGATGTGTCGGGAATCACACATGCGAGCGTCCCGATGTTACGGATTCCACCCATTTTTCCTGACTGAATCGCCGTCGCTGGGACACAGCGGCAACCCATGCGTTGAATTTCCAGTGTAGCCCCTCCCTAGTGGGCTTTCGTGGCCGGCGTCGGGAGGAGATCGCGCCGTCCGGTCAAGCGAATCTTACCGGGAGGAACCCATGAAGAAACTTGCCGCATCCCTCGCGCTTACTGCTGCCATGGCTCTCATGCCGCAAATGGCCGGCGCACAAAACTATCCCGAGCGCACCATCTCGATGATCGTGCCGTTCTCCGCCGGCGGGCCGACCGATACCGTCGCCCGGCTGGTCGCCGAGGCGATGAGCCGCGATCTCGGCCAGCAGGTGATTGTCGAAAACGTCGGTGGTGCCGGCGGCACTGTGGGCGCAAGCCGCGTCGCTTCGGCCGAGGCGGACGGTTACACCCTGCTGTTGCATCACATCGGCATGGCGACAAGCGCGACCCTCTACCGCAACCTTTCCTACAATCCGCTCGAATCGTTCGAATATGCCGGCCTCGTGACCGAAGTTCCGATGACCATCATCGCGCGTCCGGACTTCCCGGCCGAAGACCTTCAGGGCCTGATCGCCTACGTCAAGGAAAACGCCGACGACGTCACCTATGCCAACGCTGGCATCGGCGCGGCGTCGCATCTGTGCGGCATGCTGTTCATGAGCGAGATCGGCACCCAGCTGACCACCGTTCCCTACCAGGGCACGGGCCCGGCGATGACGGACCTGCTCGGCGGCCAGGTCGATTTCATGTGCGACCAGACCACCAACACAACCAGCCAGATCCAGGCCGGCGCGGTGAAGGCCTACGCGGTCACCAGCAGCGCGCGTCTGGACCAGCTACCGGACCTGCCGACCACCGCTGAAGGTGGCCTCGCCAGCATGCAGTTCGGTATCTGGCACGGCCTCTATGCGCCAAAGGGCACGGATGCGGCAATCGTTGAGCGCCTCAGCAAATCGCTGCAGATCGCGCTCAAGGACCAGAACGTCGTCGATCGCTTTGCATCGCTGGCCACGACACCGGAGCCGGAAGAAAATGCCACCCCGGCCGCGCTCAAGGCCAAGGTCGAGTCGGAAATCGCCCGCTGGCGTCCGCTGATCGAAGCAGCTGGCGTCTACGCGGACTGATTCTGCCCCAGCAGAACCTTTGTCGGCGCGGCCTTTTTGCCGCGCCGGCACTTTTCATCGGAAGGGATGGACGATGACCTTCAACAGAAGCGATGTCGGGGCGGGCGCGATCTTCATCGCCATCGGCCTGTTTTTCGGCATAACGACGCTGTTCGAACTGAATATCGGCACGGCGCGCCGCATGGGACCGGGCTATTTCCCGATCATGCTGGGAGGTATCCTTACCGCGCTCGGCCTCGCGATCGTCGTCAAGGGAATCGGCCGGGCTGATCCAGAGCGCGGGCCACTGCCGTGGCGCGGTCTTATCGTTCTGCTCAGCGTTCCGGTGATCTTCGGCATGATGGTTCGGCCGTTCGGCCTTGCACCGACGCTGCTGCTCACCACGTTCATCACCTCCTTCGCCAGCAGGCGCATGTCGGTGCTGGTCGCTCTGGCGATGTCAGTCGGCCTGACGATATTCTGCGTCGCGGTGTTCAATTTCGGCCTGGGTCTGCCGTTGCGGCTGTTCGGCTCATGGGTCGAGCCATTTACCCGCCCGATCTTCGGAGTGCGCTGATGGATTTGCTCGATAATCTCAGCCTCGGCCTGTCGGTCGCGCTTCAGCCGCACAATCTGATGTTCGCCTTTCTGGGGTGTCTGCTCGGCACGCTGATCGGCGTGCTGCCCGGCATCGGCCCAACCGCGACCATCGCCATGCTGCTGCCGATCACAATGGGCCTCGACCCGGCAACCTCGCTGATCATGCTGGCCGGCATTTATTATGGCGCGCAATATGGCGGCTCCACCACCGCGATCCTGATCAACCTGCCGGGCGAATCCTCTTCGGCGGTGACGGCCATCGATGGCTACCAGATGGCCCGTCGTGGCCGTGCCGGCGTCGCGCTGGCAACTGCGGCGCTCGGCTCTTTCTTCGCCGGCACAGTCGCCACGTTCATTCTGGTGTTGTTTGCCCCCCCGCTCGCCGCGGCAGCCCTCAATTTCGGTTCGGCTGAATATTTCTCGCTGATGGTGCTGGGTCTCGTCATGGCCGTGGCACTCGCGCACGGCTCCATTCTCAAAGCCACGGCGATGATTGTCGTCGGCCTGTTGTTCGGCCTCGTTGGCGCGGATCTCTACTCCGGCGCACAGCGCTTTTCTTTCGGCATTCCCGAACTTGCCGACGAAGTGAACTTTGTCGCCGTGGCAGTCGGTGTGTTTGGCATCGCCGAAATCCTGCGCAATCTGGAGAACGAGACCAACCGCGACGTCATGGTCAAGAAGGTGACCAACCTGTGGCCGACGCGCGACGATTTCCGCCGCATGTCGATGCCTGTGGTACGCGGCACAGCGCTCGGCTCGATCCTTGGCGTGCTGCCCGGCGGCGGCGCGATCCTTGCGTCCTTCGCGTCCTATTCGGTCGAAAAGCGGCTGTCGAAGACACCGGAGGAATTCGGCAAGGGCGCGATCGAAGGCGTGGCCGGACCGGAATCGGCCAACAACGCCGGCGCACAGACCTCGTTCATCCCGATGCTGACGCTCGGCATTCCGGCCAATCCGGTGATGGCGCTGATGATCGGCGCGATGATCATCCAGGGCATCGTGCCCGGTCCCAACGTCGTCAACCAGAATCCCAGCCTGTTCTGGGGCCTCATCGCCTCGATGTGGACAGGTAACCTGATGCTGGTGCTGCTCAACCTGCCGCTGATCGGCCTGTGGGTGCGCCTGCTGACGATCCCCTATTACCTGCTGTTCCCAGCCATCATGGCGTTCGCAGCGATCGGCATCTACTCGATCAACTCCAATGCCTACGACCTCTACTCGCTCGCGCTGTTCGGCGCGCTCGGCTACACGCTGGTGCGTTTCGGCTGTGAGCCGGCACCGCTGCTGCTAGGCTTCGTGCTGGGCCCGATGCTGGAGGAACACCTGCGCCGCGCCATGATTATTTCGCGGGGCGACGCGACAGTGTTCCTGACGCGGCCGATCAGCGCCACCTTGCTCCTGCTGGCGGTGATCGTTCTCGTCATCGTGCTGCTGCCCTCAGTGAAGAAGAAGCGCGAGGAGGTTTTCGTCGAGGAGGATTGATCCGGGCGACACGCGCATAGTCTGGATGATCAAGGCACATGATCCCGTGGGTGCAAGGCTGACGATGTGGGTCAGCTCGTCATCTAGATTTTGCCCTGTAGAGGCGGGGAGGACCCAAGGTGATGAGTGCGCGCTTGGGCAACCGGTTGGCTATACGATTTGTACTGGCGGAAGAAGAGTGGAGGCTTCTTGCCATCTTTCGTGAGCTCCACTCACCAGATCGCCCGCATCGTTAGCATCCCAGAAGAGCAGATCTGCTATATTTGCACTGTCGACCTTTGGCATGGCGACGCCGAGCGCCAAAGCAGCATTCCCCATCACGCCAGGCAACCAATCGCTGATCGGCAGTGTGAGTTGAGCTGCCAGTACCGCCGTGTGAAGCGCTGATGCAGGACTGTGCACTCCGATTGGGCAGAACGCATCCTGTACGTTGTCGGTGCCGAAAACGGTATTGACGCCGCCAGCGATCAAGGCATGCACCGCCGTCAGCCCGCGTCGTGAAGGCACGTCCTGGCCACGGTCCTGAAGATAGAGATTGCTGGTGGGCAGGCACGCTATCGAGAGGTTCGCCCTGGCGGCGAGATCGATACGGTGTGCGCGCGTGCCGGCATCAATCGTCGCCAGGTTGCACGCGTGTCCACACAGTACGGGCCCTTCGTGACGCGCGGCAATGACTTCGGAGGCAATAATCTCTACGCCGTCCAGAGCCGCATCGAGACCTTCGTCGACATGAAAATCCAGGGCGAGACCGTATTTGTTCGAAGCACGGATCATGTTTCGGATCCCGGCCCGCCTCAGTGGCTGGTTAAAGACGAACGCGCCCAGTGTCCCATTTGACCGCGCGATCACCTGCGCGACGCGGTCTGCATAGTGTTCGTCAGCCAGAACATCGATGGGCAGAAGCGCCGAACGCTGCAGGACGATACGGTCGCGCCAGTTGTCGGCCAGTTCCGAGAGAACCGTCCACGCCAAAGAGAGGCGTTCGGGATCACGCGGGTCAACGTCCCAATCGACATGCGTGCGGACGAACCTCGTGCCTGATTTGTAAAACTCCTCGAGCCCGCGCGTGGCGCGACGAACGATGTCGTCATGGTTCCACCGGGATTTGTCACTCGCCTGCGCGGCGATCGCCTGCTGGAGCGTGCCGCCGGTATAGTCCATCCGCGCGGCCGTAAAGCACTTGTCCAGGTGGCAGTGTGGCTCTACGAAGGATTGGGTTATCATGCGGCCTTCGAGGTCTACATCCACAGGGCCTTCGGCAGTCATCCCGGCAACCCGCCCATCACGGACGATCAGATTTCCGGTGACGCAATCGCGGTCCAGCCGGCCGCCGAACGTAGCGGCGTTTCCAAGCAGCGAACGCGGAATTCTGACATTGCCGAGAACCATGTTCATGCGGGCAGACGCTGGCATCACGATACACGCGGCGCGATGTCCGCCCCTGTTACGCGCACCCATTCTTTGAAGATTTCAGCAACCTGTCCTGTCACGATATCCGCTTCGTCCGGTGTGTAGCGTGCCGCAATCATCTTACGGCCCAGCATGTGATCTGCGGGTCGGTTGATCGTATCTATTGCCACCAGTCTGTCCCGCTCGAAATGGTAGACGGCAAGAGCATTGTTACCCGCGCCGCTTGCAACGACATGACGATCCGCTTTTGCTGACAGACCAACCATCTGCAGTTTCATATCGCCGATGTCCGACCAGAACCAGGGGACGGCTGAATAGCACGTGGATTTGTTCATGATCACGCCGGCGACATGCCTTGCCTGGTCGGTCGCGTTCTGAACGGATTCCAAGCGTGTCCGCTCGCCAAGCTGCCAATGTGGAAAGCAAGCGCAATCGCCGATGGCGTAGACGCCATTCGCCGAACATCGCAACAGCTCATCAACGACGATGCCACCATCGACCTTGAGCCCAGCTTCGACAGCCAGAGCGACGTTAGGATCTGCGCCGATACCGATCAGCACCATGTCCGCCGGTATCGTCTCACCATCGCTCGTGAGCACCGCGCGTACTGTGCCGTCGCCCAAAAGGGCCCGGGCCTGGGTAGCAAAGCGCACGTCGACGCCGCCTTGCGCCAGCCGTGACTTTACATGCGCGGCGACGAGGGGTGACGCTGCGCGCGCCAGAAGCCGATCGCCCAACTCGAGCACTGTAACGTGGCTGCCGAGGGCTGCCATCGTCGTAGCGGTCTCCAGCCCGATAAAGCCACCGCCGATGATGACGATGTTTTCAGCCGTAGCCATGTGCTGCTTGATGCGATGCGCATCCAGGGCGGTGCGCAACGTAAAGACGCCATTCAGCCCGATGCCGTCGATGGACGGGATCCTGGAGATTGCTCCAGTTGCAAGCACGAGGTTATCGAACGGGATATCGCCATCGCCCAGAATGCATCTTCGCGCCTCGAGCTCAATGCGACGCACGTTCACGCCCGGCCGGTAGTCGATATCGCTGGATCCGTAGACGGCTTCGCCGCGCAACAGCTGGAGCTTGCCTTCATCGTCCTTGAGGAACGCCTTGGAAAGCGGTGGCCGATGATAGGGATATCCCACCTCGGCGCCGATCAGCGTAATGGCACCTTCGTAGCCCTCCTGACGTAGCGCGACAGCGGCCTGAGACCCGCCATGGCCTGCTCCGACAATGACGGTGTGATGTCTCATGTTGCGTTTCGCGCTGGCTGATGGCTGGGCAGTAGCTCGATCTCGTCAGCCGACAGGTGCTTCACCTCATTCCACAGTCGCGATTTAGCCGAGTTGAGGAGGCCGTGAGGATCCAGCCGCTTCTTCCATGCGAGATGACGGAAATCCGGCTTCATGGAGCCACCCTCGACATAGGGTACATGCGGGTTGGACGTGGGACACCCGTGAGCGTCATAGACCTTCGCCAGCTCGAACAGACGTTCGTCGGTCGTGTAGCGCACCACCGGCAGGTCGAAAGCGACGAGACGATCATTGAGCAGTGCGAATTCGTGATGCATGAGCACCTCGTCACCCAGCACCGCTTGCAATGCATCGATCTTGGAGCTGTCGAGCGGAGCGGGGAAGGTCACTTGCAGGTTGGTCACGGTACGATCGTGCTTGAGCACCTGCAGTGTGGTGTGGTTGTAGGAGAACTCGCTTAGCGTCGGCAGTCCTGTCGCCTTCATCGCCGCGTTGTCGAGTTCAAGTTCCTTGACGCCACCACCTTCGGCTATCAGGCGAAGGGTCTCGCCGACATCTTCTTCGGCCACAATCACCAGCAACAGGTCCCTTTGGCGCTCGGAAATCGCACCGAGTTGCTTGATTGATGCAGCAATTCGTCGGTCGATCGTTGACAGCAGTTTCAGATTGAGTTCACGGGCCGACCCCAGCGCCATGCCTACCTCGAAAGAGCTCCTGTAGGTGTCGAAGGATGCGATAATATTGAACCAGCGTGCAGAAGGCACCGTGCCCAACACGAGGTCTGTAATCACGCCGTTCAGTCCCCATGCGTGGTGGATCGCTGAAACATCCTTGCCGGTGAACTCATGCCGCTTCGGCTCCCGTTCGACGGAGAGAGCTGAGATACGCTCAATGTTGTTGCCGTCGCGAAGCATTCCATGGCGGATGGAGCCGATCCCACCTGAGCCACCGGCAATGAAACCGCCGATCGTCGCGATTGCCTCGGTCGACGGAAAGAGCGGCAGTTCCCGGCCTCTTTCGGCCAGTGCCACGTTGATGGCACCGATCTTTGCCCCCGCTTGGACATGAACCGTGTCATCGGTTATTTCGATGATGCGGTTCATGCTCGTCATGTCGATGATCAGGCCTCCCTGCATCGGTACGGCCTGGCCGTAGTTTCCGGTTCCACCACCACGCAGGGTGACGGGCACGTTCCACTCAACGGCTGTGACGAGGCATTTCGACAGCTCGTCGACCGACTTCGGAACCGCTACCAGATCGCCGAAGCACGACGCCAGTTCGCGATTCAGAATCGGGCTGTACCAGAAAAAGTCACGCGAGCGCTTCTTGACGATCGAGGGGGTGTCGATAGTTTCGACGTCACCAAGCGCATCGGCGAATGCCTTCCAGTCTATGTCGTTCTTTCCTGAGATGGACATGGTTCCTCCGGCGCCTTCTAGCGGGCGCGCTCTTGTTGATCTTCCTGGTCGCAGAAGCGATTGAACTCATCGAGGAAGCGGGCGAAGTTTCGAGCCGCCGCGTCGAGCAATCTCTCTCCGATCTCTGCTGTGGCGGCGGCAGCGTTGCCGCACGCGCCGGAGGCGCTGAGGTCCTCGATGGTCCAGGCAGGTCGGGCCCGGCCGGGGGAGAGGCCAATCTGCTTGAAATCACGCTGCCAGATCTCTGCCTTACTGGTGAAGTCGGCCGCCCGGTCCATCGCAACGCAGTCCGGCTTCAGTGCCAGCATGGCGCTTGTCTCGATCAGGCCGGCGTGGATGCCGAAGGCATTCTCGCGCGCATCGCCATGGTGCTCCGCGTCGTTGAAATTGTACCAGTTGCAGGTAGCAATCCTGAGCCCGTGCGCGATCTTCAGGTCGCGCGCGGCAATCTCCAGAACCGGCGTGTTGCCGCCATGTGCATTGAGCAGAACGAGCCTGCGAAAACCGGTCCTCGCAAGGCTCTCTGCGAGATCACTCAGGATCGCGAGCAGCGTTTGCGTCGAAAGTGAAAGCGTCCCGGCTATGGCGGCGTGCTCGTTGCTTCTGCCATAGGCGAAGCCGGGCAGAGCCAAAACCGAGAGTCGTTCGTCGATCTGGCCAAGCGACCGCTCCAGAACTGCCTCGGCCAGATCACGGTCCACGGATACCGGCAGATGCGGGCCGTGTTGTTCGATGGCACCGACGGGCAGGACCAGGATTGCGCGCGCACGGTCGAGATTGGCGAAATCCAGGCGCGAAAGGTCGGCCCAGCGCAAAGCACCGCGTGTCATGTGGAGAGCTCCCCGGCTTGAGACGCGCGTGCCGAGGGAACGGCTGCGCCGCACTTGATATGATGATGGCTGAAAGTAGGCCAGGCACAGGCTACGTTGAACATCTCGCTTCTCCGCTGGCCGCTGGGCGACCTGTCGAATTGCGGCTCGTTCCTGAAAAGCCCTGTGCCATGGGGTGCAAACAATGTTGTCGAAGCTATCCTGACTGTCAAGGCAGTCACCGCTTCGCCACGACCGGCGCCACTCCCAAAACTGTTCATGATGGCCAAGCCAGCAGCGGAGCGTTATAGGTTCTCACGCAGATCCGCAGGGAGGTTTCAACATGGCTCATCCGGTTATTGCGACCGATATCGCACCGCCATTTTCCAACTACAGTCACGGCGTGATCGTGCCTGCCGGTGTGGATATGCTGTTCTGTTCGGGACAGTTGGGCGTCGCGTCGGATGGGTCCATTCCCGAAGGATGTGCGCAACAGTCTGAACTCTGCTTCGCCAACGCCGAAGCAATCCTGCGCGCCGCAGGGATGGACCTCGGCAATGTCGTCCGCATCAATGCTTTTGTGACGGCCCGTGAACATATGGCTCCCTACATGGACGTTCGCAACCGACTCTTCCCCGCACCCCATCCGGCCTCGACACTGATGATCGTCTCCGGCTTCACGAAGCCGGAATTCGTGGTCGAGGTGGAAATTGTCGCGGCTCGCCATCCCTAGGCGGCGATGCCCTACTGATAGGATGCGCCGGGGATAAAAGGGTATTTCCCGATCACGCTCTCATCGATCTCGACGCCCAATCCGGGACCTTCCGGCGCACTGATGGTTCCGTCGACAACCTTGATCGGGCTCCCTAATTCGTCCCGGAATGCGTTGATGGCGGACACGTCGGCTTCGTAAATGAATGCGTTGGGCGTGACCGAGAGCATATGAGTCGACGCCGCAGTGCTCAGGACGGATGCGCTCGTGTGGGGTGCGAATTGCAGGTGCCAGGCTCCGGCGAGCGACGCAATCTTGAGTATCTCGGTAATGCCGCCGGTCTTGCAGCAATCCGCCTGCACGAACTGTATCACCTGTTCGCTGATCAGCGCGCGCAGCTCGTGGCGGGTAAAGTGGTTTTCACCGGCTGCAAGCGGCGTCGCGGTCACGTCGCGCAAACGCCGGTATCCGGGCAGGTTGTCGGGCGTGAAAGGCTCTTCCAGCCACGCCAGCTTCCCGGCTTCACAAATTTCGGCGATGCGGTGTACATCCGCGGTGCGGTAGCGGGTGCCTGCATCGGCAGCCAGAACGACGTCGTCGCCAAAACGCGCGCGTACGCCTGAAACACGCTCGAGATCCTTGTCGAGCGTGTCACCGACCCGCAGCTTCATGAAGTTGTAGCCCTTGGCGATGTAGCGCTCGATTTCCGCGTTGAGTTCATCAACCGGCTGGAAGCCGAGGCTGATGCCGCCGGCGTAAGCGGGGATTGGCCGCCGCTTGCCACCCAAAAGCTTGTAGACCGGCTGGCCGAGGTCCTTGCCCTTGATGTCCCAGAGTGCAAGGTCGACCCCGGAAAGCCCGATCACCGCGGCCGCACCGGGCCCATGGGTGGCGATGTAGCGGCGGTAACTTTGCTCCCAGATCGCTTCCGTCTCATGCGCGTCGAGACCGATGATCGAAGGGCCGAGCGCATCGTTGATGAAAGCCGCGATCGTGCTGGGCGTCTGGGCATGATGTGCCTCGCCATAGCCGACGATGCCGTTCTGCGTTTCAATCCGCACCAGCACCATATCCCGCTTCGCAGAGCGGCCGACCGCGAAGGTTGCGCCGCCCGGTGTTGGACAGGACAGAGCGAAAGCCTGCACGGTTTTGATCTTGGTCATGACCAGGTGCCTTTCAAGTCAGCCTTTGACAGCACCGCCGCCGACACCGGCGACCAGATGCTTCTGAAGGAAGAAGAAGATGAGCAGAATGGGTGCCGCCGTCAGCACGCCGCCGGCCATCAGCATTCCCCAATCGGTGGTGTACTGGCCG
Source organism: Aerobium aerolatum (assembly GCA_040391705.1). Taxonomy (GTDB): domain Bacteria; phylum Pseudomonadota; class Alphaproteobacteria; order Rhizobiales; family Rhizobiaceae; genus Aerobium; species Aerobium aerolatum_A. The sequence continues at coordinate 7,782 of JBEBXE010000016.1, read as the reverse complement.
ATCAGTCCCGAGAGACCGAGTGGCAGCGTGCGGTTCTTGTCCGACAGGATGAAGGTCGAGGCGTAGAGGAATTCGTTCCACGTATGGATCATCACCCAGGTCGCCACCGCCACAATGCCTGGCCGCGCCATCGGCAGGATCACGCGCCAGAAGGCTTGCCAGCGCGTGCATCCGTCCATTCTGGCAGCGTCTTCGAGCGAATGCGGCACCTGGGCAAAGAACCCGCGCATCAGCCATACGCACAGTGGCAGCATGTAGCTTAAATAGACCGGGATCAATCCGTAGAGGCTGTCCAGCCAGCCGAGAAAGCGAAGCTGGATGTAGAACGGAATCAGCAACAGGACGGGTGGGAACATCTGCCCGTACAGCATGAAAAGTGGCAGCGCCACCGAGCCCCTGAACCGGTGGCGCGCCATGGCATAGCCGGCGGTAACAGCAAGCAGCACGGAGATGATGGTGACGCTGGCCGTCAGGATCAGGCTGTTCAGGGCAAACCGCCAGAACTCGGCACCGACCAGCAGGTCCACGTAGTTCTGCAGGGTGATGGATTGTGGCACGAGCGACGGTGGTCGCGCGAACATCTCTTCCTTGGGACGAAGCGAAGTCGCGATCATCCAGTAGAACGGGAAGACGCACCAGATGAAGGCACACCACAAGCCGACGTAGAGCAGAGCCATGCGAACCGACTTGGGCATGAGCCTGCGTTTGAGTTGCGGACTGGAGCGAGCGCGCCCGATTTCGTCCGTCATGGGGTATGTCGACATCTCAGTCGGCTTCCTTGGCCTGGATCAGTTTTAGGTAGACCGTCGTGGCGATCACCAGCCCGACGAAAAGCATGGTTGCCACTGCCGAGGCCATGCCGAGGTCAAAGCGCTGGAAGCCGTATTTGTAGGCCAAGGTAAACAGAATCTCCGAGGAGCTGAGGGGCCCACCTTCAGTCATCAGCCAGATCGCGTTGAAATTGTTCACCGTCAGGATGAAGGTCAACACCGCCGCGATGGCGAAGGAAACGCGGATTTGTGGCATGATCACGTACCACAGCTTCCGCCAGCCGGAGGCTCCATCCATCGAGGCTGCCTCCAGGATGGATTTGGGGACGAGTTGCAGTGCGGCAAGCAAAAGCAGCATCACGAAGGGGGTCCCTTTCCAGATACTCTCCACCGTCACCGCATAGAGGGCGGTCGCTGTGTCGCCAAGCCATGGGTGGTAGTCATTGATCACGCCGAGACGCACAAGGATTTCGTTGGCGACGCCGACGCTGGGATCGTACATCCATCGCCACGTCAGAACCGCGACGACGCTGGGCACCACCCACGGCACCAGCATGCCCGAGCGGAAGAAGCCTATGCCCGGCACGATGCGATGCAGCAGCAGCGCCAGTGCCAGACCCAGACCCAGTTGCGCCACGACATTGAGCACAACCCAGATCAGGGTGTTGATCGAAGCGCGCACGAAGTTCGGGTCAGCAAAGACCTTCTCGAAATTGCGCATGCCGACGAACGGCATGTTGCCGCTATTAAGTGTGCGAAGGGTTACGTCGAAGAAGGCGGAAGAAATGCCGGACACCACCGGATACACCACCACCCCGATCGCGATCAGGATGGCGGGCATGACCATCAGGTAGGGATAGAGACGCGCACCCGTGCCGTTCTCGAAGATCGAGGACCAGTGCGGTTTCAGTTTCATCGTCTCACGGGTGCGCGTTGTCATGCTACTGGGCCAGCAGTTCTTCGACTTGTGTGTTGGCCTTGGCCATTGCGTCGGCTGCAGGTGTGCCGCGGATCACGGAATCCCACATGACGCCGAACACGTCGCCATGCATCTGGCTCCACGATGCAACGACCGGACGGGGGTGTCCCGCGCCTGCCTGCGCCATGAAGGGCTGCATTTCCTCGGGGAGCTTGGAAATCGCTTCCGGCGTGGTTGCTGCCAGTGTTGCCGAAAGGCGGTTATACTTGCCCATCAGCTCGATGCTGCGTTCTGTGGTAAGCCAGTTGATCAGCTGGAATGCCGCATCCGGCGACGCCGAGCCTTCGCGGATGGCGAGGTTGTAGCCGCCGATAACCGTGGCCGCTTCCTTGCCTTTCGGCAGCGGATGAATCGAGAAGTCCAAATTTGGTGCATTCTTCTTGATGGCCGAGATGGCCCAGTCACCGCTCACGACCATGCCGGCGCGTTCCTGCACGAAAGGCGCGTGAACCTCATCCCAGTTGCCGGCCGTCAGTACCGAATCGGGCATCGCCTTGTGCTCGGTGTAGAGCTTCGCCAGGAAGTCGATGGCCGCGATGGCTTCCGGATCGCCAACATGCGACTTGCCGGCCTCGTCGATGATCTCCCCACCCGCCTGCCAGATGAAGGGGTAGATCTGGAAAGCGCCCATCCGGTTCGCGCCAAAGCTGATGCCGTAGGTTCCCTTTCCGGTGTCGGTCATAGCGATCGCCGCCGCACTCAGTTCGCCCCAATTCGTCGGGGCGTTTGCGATGCCTGCGTCCGCCAACATCTTGTTGTTGACGATGAGGGCCACGTTGTTCGTGTAGAGCGGCAACGAATATTGTTTGCCCTTATAGCGACCCGAAGCCAGTGGACCCGGCTGGAATTGTGCGGCGATCGGCTGGGACTGCGTGGTGATATCCTTCAGCAGGCCGGCATCGGCGAGGCCTGCCACCCAAGCGATGTCCAGAGCCATGACGTCCGGACCCGCGCCGCCAGACATGGCGACAAACAGGTTACGCTCCATTTCCATGTGTGGAACAGCCTGAAGCTCGACAGTATGGCCTGATGCGGCTTCGAACGCCTTCAGCTCGGCGTAAAGCGGTGCATCCGGGCCGGAGGCCAGCGGGGCGTTGACCCAGAGCACCAGATTGTCTGCCCAGGCCGGCGCCGATCCCAATCCGGCAATGATCGCAGCGGCCATGGCGCTGCTCTTCAAAAAGGCATGCATCGTACTTCCTCCACTTATGCGCCTGTTGGCGCGACCAGTCACACTTCCTCAGCCCGGTGGGGCCTGCCGCATCATTGGATGTCGCGCGTCCATTCAATGCCAGTACCGAACCAGCGCTCGACTGCTGCCAGTTCCGCCGGTTGATCCGGCATCGCGCGCACGCCGCCCCTGACAATTCCAACCGCTTCGACCGTCCAGCCCTCCTGACCGCGCGCAGCAGTGTCGTCGTCGCAGAACACGATCTCGACTGCACGGCGTGCGTCGGCATCAAGCGCCAGTACGAGCCGCGCGCCCCTGCGCACGAACACCGGCATCTTCTCCAGCGGTACATCGTGGATGCGCCAGATCGGACCCTCGACATATTCCCCTGAAAGCACGTCGAACCATTCGCCCTCCGGCAGGTAGACCGCGCGTGTGTTCCCATAAAAGGCCACGGGTGCGACGAGCAGGTCGTCACCCAGCATGTATTGCTGGTCCCAATCGTTGATGCCGGACCAGTCAACCTCGGGAAAGGCCAGCGGCATCATCCGCATCAGAGGCAGACCGCCATCGGCTGCCTGTCCGCCGAAACGATGAAAGACCGGAAACAGCGCCAGATGGAGACGGGCATAGTCCTCATAGACTGCAAGCGATACAGCATCCATGTCCCACGGCTCACGGCATCCGAGCCCATGCAGCATCATCAGCGGGGTAAAGCAGGAGAACTGCGTCCAACGGGCGAAAACCTGCGGTGTCGGGGTGCCGAAATAGCCGCCGAGATCACTGCCAACGAACGACCAGCCGCCATAGGCAGCGCTCTGCACGGCGCGAACCGCCGCCGGCAGGCCGGTCTTGGGGCAAAAGTCAGAGGTCTGGTCACCACTCCAGATCGGCGCACGCACACGCGGCGATCCTGAGCGACTGATGATCGCCGGTACCTCACCGTCGAACGCGTCGATCGTTGCGTCGAGGTAGTATCGCACGAAGGCGTTATGCGCCCGTCCGCCCGTTTCACCAGAGTGCAGAACCGCATATTCCGGCAGCTGCTCGCCAAAATCGGCCTTGAAACCCTTGATGCCGCGCTCCAGCAGGCGGCGCAGGTTCTGCGACCACCATGCGCTGGCCTCCGGGTTGGAGAAGTCGATCAAAGCCGCAACGATGTTGGGGTTGGCACCGGGCCGGCGGGTGATCAGCGCGCCAGCTGCGTCCCTGATCGTATAGCCTTTTGCACTGGCATAGTCGAAAGACTTCGTGCCGACGACGACCCATGGGCACAGCCACAGATAGATCCCCGTGCCGTCGGCCGCCATGCGCGCGACCATGTCCCATGCATCCGGATACTTGGCGGTATCGAACTCGAAAGAATGGACCTCGCTTGCCCAGTAGGCGTCGATCAGCTTGACCGCAAGTGGCAGGGAGAGATCGCGGTGTCCCGCGATATCCGCCTGCACTGTCTTCGCATTCTCGATGCGCCAGTCCCCGGCCTTCCAAAGACCGAAGAACGAATCTTCGGGCATGATCGGTGGGCCAATGCGCTCTATCAGCGCCGCGTGGAGCTGTTGGAGCGTGCCGACATGAATCTCGACCTCAAGTCGGTTGCCCTCAACCTGAACGCGCAGCATGTTCGGATCGAACGGCGCGGCGACGTGGAATACAGCTGCGGCTTCGTCCGGCAGAAAGATGCTGTAGCCGAGCGAGGTGGCGATCCAGGGTGACGGCAGGTAGGTGCCATTCCCCAGGCCAAAATTCTCCAGATAGTATCGGACAGACTGGCCGCGCAGGTCGAGCGTCTCGAAGCGCTCTCCGCCGCCAAATGCCTGGAAGGTCCTCGGGACTGCGAAAGCGATTTCGATTGCGTCTGCGCCCGGATGCGTTGCGACGAGACGCCAGTTCCGGCCTTGACGGCTGATCTCGAGAGAGACTTCGCCGTCCTCAGCAAAGCCGCCGCTAATCCACGACCCTCCCGGCTTTCGCCAACCGATGCTGACGGGCCGATAGGCCGCGCCTGCCGGAATACCCATCATGTCCCGTGTCTCAGACATGGTCGACCTGTATGCCGAGCTGGTGTCCGAGATGCAGGATGGCGCCGGCCCAGCGGCCATACACTGCGGTCACATGGTGTTCGTATCCCTCGTCGATGAAGTGGCGCACCAGCGTCTCAGCATCCGCCATATCTGCCCTGAAGAAACCGGCCGCGCGATTGGCCTTTGACTTTTCAGCCAGCAGTTCTCCTTCACTGACGAAGATCCGCAGTGCCCCATCCGCGCGAAGCGAAAGCCGCATGAGGGTCATCGGCCCAGCCTTTAGTGGGAAGGTTTCCTGCTTCAAGGCCGCGTCGAGCGAGCGTGCGCCGTCGGCCAGACGCGGGCTGACGCCATAGTGCCAGAGCACGATCCGGTTGTTGGCGCGGTCAATGCCCGAAATATCAGTCAGGAACGGGAGCGACGTGTCATCGAAGGCGCGGGCAACCAGTGCCGTGACAGCTCCCATGACATCACCTTCGGGTGCCAGTGGAACGGCGCGGTCCGACAGTTCGCCAAGCGCGCCCCATGTGCCCTTGAAATCATCAGCGTAGAGAATTTCCGGCCAGTCACGGATGGCAATTGCATCCGCGTTGATCTTGTCGAGGCCGGCCGCGAGTCCCGCATATGTCCGGCCCAGAATTTTGCGGCCCGCTTCTTCGTCGCCGCCGTCGAAACTTGCTTCGGCCCAGCGTGAAGCCGCCTCGGCTTCCTGATCGGACCCAGCCTTGCAGCCTTCGAGGAACTTGACCAGCGTGATCTGCTCGATAGTGACGTCGAGGTGCTGACGGATTGCCCATGGATCGACGGCAAGATTGGTGAACCAGTCGGCGTGTGCGCCAATGAGCGCGATACGAGCGCCGCGAATGCGCCGGTGAGCGCGAGCGGCGGCGGCAAAGTCCGCCAACTCGGCGGCCAGGCTCTCATCGTCGGGATTGCCGAGCAGCAACGTGAACCCTTGGCCAAAACGTGTCAGCGTGGAGGCCCAGAGTTGCACGCCGCATAGCGAGTTGGTGACGATTGCATCGGTCTCTTCCAGCGCCCACAGCGCGATCGGCAGACGCCGCTCACCCAGATGCGACAGCACTTCGTGCAAAAGTTCCGCTGTTGCGAATGTAGAAAGCTGGATTACCAGCGCATCCAGCCCGTCCAGATCGAGTTGCGCGAAAGCTTCGGCGCAGCTGTCGCGATCGCGCGCGAGCTTTGATCCAACGATGAAGTTTTCGGCCAGCCCACCTGTGTTGACGAATGACGACGTCCGCCTGATCAGCTCAGTTGCAGCCACTTCAGGAAAAAGCGGAGAGGCAACGAATACGATGCCTACGCGGCCGGCAGCAGCGGCTTCCGACGGTTTTGTGGTCAGCATTCAGGCAATCTCCTCCATGGCGGTGTGGCCGACCGACCTGTCTTCCGGCCCGCCACCGCGTACAAAACAATAAGCCGCATAATGCAGCGCCGCCTTCGGGTCGTTGCCGATCGACGGCTCGATGAACGACAATTCCAGCCGCTCCGGCGCATAGCCGCCGAGCAGGCTCTGGTTCAGGCCCTCCGTGATCGCTGCACGATCGACCTCGGGCATCAGCGACGGCCAGCCGCTGATGACAACCTTGGGCAGGGGATGCAGATTGAGCGCGTTTCCAAGTGCAAGACCGAGCAGAAGCTGGCGTTCCCGCAGCGTTTCGCGCGCGCCGGGATCTACATTCAGGGCTTCGATGAACTTATCGCCCCTGGTGAGAATGTCGGCGTCACTTATCCCGGTGATCTGCGATACGGCGCGCAGCGAAGTGTAGGCTTCAACGCAGCCTTTGTGTCCACAACGGCAAGGCAGGCCGTCGCGCTCGATCACCATGTGACCGATTTCGAAGGTTTCGAATGCATCGATCGGCGCCGCGTCGTTGACGATCACCCCCGCGACACCGTGCCCGACGAAAAGAAAGAGATGGTCGCCCGATATGCTGTAGCCGGACGGGTCCGAATAACGGTGGAAGGCCGCCTGCGCGATGACCGAATTGGTCAGAGTCAGCGGAACTGCTGGCAGGACCTCCTCCAGGAAAGCATGCAGGCGACTCATGTCCCACGGATAGATTGGATTTCCCGCTTGCCTGCCGAAGCCTGGAATTGACATCGCAGCCTGGCGCAGCGTGATGCCACGCGTCTTCGTCCATTCGCAGACGGCTGCTGCGCTATCAGCGAACAGCTTTTCAAATTCCAGCTGAGACAGCTGCGGCGAGGCGGGCATGCGCTCCACGTAGTCGAGCGTTCCCCTCAAGTCGCCCACACCGAAGGAGAGGCGGCTGTTCGATAATTCGATGCCGAGAACATTTATTTCGCTGTTTAGTGTAACTAAGACGGTCGGTGCGCCAGCATTACTCGTCTGTCGGCGCGTTTCCTCGATAAGATTTTCTCTACGCAATTGATTAAGAATGCGCGAAACGCTGGCTTCCGTGAGATTGGAATCCTGAGCAATTCCGGCACGATAGGCACCTTTTGAGCGCAAAAGGCTCTCCAGAACGCTGGCTCGCGTTTCCCTTCTGCTGCGTGGGACAAACCGTCCAGACATTTTTCTACCACATATTTACACTGTGCAATTATTCTGCTTTAGAAATAGCTGTTGTCAACAGGGAGCGAGAAGAAAGTGGCTGAGTTGACACTGCGGGGGGTGCACAAACGCTTCGGGACCGTTGACGCGGTCAAGGCAGTTGATCTCGACGTGAGTGATGGCGAATTCGTCGTTCTTGTCGGGCCGTCCGGCTGCGGAAAGAGCACGCTCCTGCGGATGATCGCGGGGCTGGAGGACATCAGCGGCGGCGAGATCAAGCTCGACGGGCGCGGCCTCAATGC
>JBEBXE010000015.1:0-21448 GCA_040391705.1 Aerobium aerolatum | reverse complement strand
CCGCCGCGACGAGATCCGCGCCGGTCAGCGTCGGCGTGATCCCTGCCGCGCCAGTCGCAGATGTCATGGTGATCGTACCACCCAGCGAGACGAGCAACACACGCGGCAAGGTCATATCGATCTCCTTCTGGCGCGGTCCCGCAGCGCCGACTTCCGAACAATTTCAGGGGACAAGGTCAGCCGATCTGGCCGCGATACCAGTCGAGGATTTCCGCGCCGGTCCACATCACGACATCGTCCTTGGACAGGATATAGTCGTACAGCATTTCGAGATATTTGATGCGATGCGGTGCGCCCGTCAGGTAGGGATGGATCGAGATCGCCATCACACGCGGGATCTCTGCGCCTTCCTGATAGAGACGGTCGAACTGATCCTTGCCACGGCGATAGATTTCGTCGGACGGTGACTGCTGGATGGCCGTCATCACCACATCGTTGATCTCGACCGTATACGGCACCGAGACGATGTCGCCGACGCGGGTGCGCAACGACACCGGCTGATCGTCGAGAACCCAATCCGCGACATATTCGATGCCGGCTTCGGCAAGAAGATCGAGCGTTTCGTCGGTCTCGGTCAGGCCGGGGCTTTCCCAGCCGCGCGGCGGCTTGCCGGTAAATTTGCGGATTGCCTCGATGGTGGCGGCAATTGCCGCCTTCTGGTCATCGACGCGATGCATCGGCTGCTGGACGAATCCATGGCCCATGAAATCCCAATCCGCGTCGAGCGCAGCCTGGCACACTTGCGGGTAAAGCTCGCAGACGGTTCCGTTGACCGCGAAACTGGCCTTGAGTTTGCGTTTCGTCAAAACGTCGTGGAAGCGCCAGAAGCCGACGCGCATGCCGTATTCATGCCAGGCCCAGTTGGGGACATCCGGCAGCAACGGCTGGCCCATCGGCGGTGGCAGCACCGTGCGCGGCATCGGGCCTGTCGGCCGCCAGTTTTCCGCATTGACGATGGTCCAGACCGCCACCTTCGCCCCGCCGGGCAGAGACAGCTTCTTGCGGTCGGTGATCGGGGAGTAGTCGAGCCTCTGTCGCAGCGTCGAGCCTGTGGTCTCATCGGTCATGGTTGCCTCCTACTCTCCCAGCAGTGCCAGCGCCGTGCCGGCACAGATGCGACGACGCTGGGCGTCGGTCAGCCCCGGTGCCGCGTTGATCGTGTTCAGCGGTTCCTCATCGCCCATGTCGAACGGGGCGTCGGTGCCGAGAAACACCTTGTCCGCACCGACCAGCTCGGCGAGGAACGAAATCGACTGCGGCTCGAACAACACGGTGTCGAAGTAAAACCGGCGCATGAGATCGAGCGGGGACGTCTTGGAGATCGCGTGCGTTTCACTGCGCATCTGGTGGCCGCGCACCAGACGGCCGATCTGATAGGGGATGAACCCGCCACCATGCACCAGCCCCAGCTTCAGCTCCGGAAGGTCATCGAGCGTGCCGCTGAACATCAGGTCGGCCACCATGAGCGCGGTTTCCAGCGGATTGCCAATCAGGTTGGTGAGATAATAGTCCTCCAGCCCCGACTTGTTGCCGATGTAATAGGGATGGGTCATCACGAACACATCCAGCTCCTGCGCCCGACGCAGGACCGGACGGAAGCGTGGATCGCTGAGTTTCACATCTTCGATACGTGTGCCGATTTCTACTGCGCGGAAGCCATGCGTGGCGACGATGCGCTCAAGCTCGGCGATCGCCGCATCGGGATGCTGCATCGGCAGGATGCCCATGCCGCGCAGACGGTCCGGCCGCTGCGCCACCATCTCGGCGACACCGTCATTGACCAGCCGCGTTACCGCGACGGCCAGGTCCTCGTCGCCCCAATAGGTGAAGGTCGGCGGGGCCGGAGACAGGACGGAGATGTCCAGCCCCTTGCGATCCATCGCGGCGATCTTGGCGGACACGTCGGTAAATTCGGCAAACAGCGGATAGACGTAGCCTTGCTCGTGCACGACTTTGCGCTCGGCTCCGCTGCCGTCGATATGCGCCATCAGCGGCAGGGTTTTGCTGGTTATCGCCTCGACGAAAGCCTGCGGAATGACGTGACTGTGGAAATCAATGTTCATTGCGTGCTCAGCTATAGCGCTTCGGCTGGCCGTCATCGGCGTACCAGTCGAATTCCGTGTCGGAAAGGTTGACGATGATGTTCTGGATCTGGGTGTATTCCTCGTAGGCGACGAGGCCGTTTTCCCGACCCAGACCACTCATCTTGAAGCCGCCCCATGGCGACGCCGGGTCGATGCGGTGGTGATCATTGATCCAGGTAATGCCGGACTGAAGCTTATGCGCCACCCGGTGCGCCCGCGCGACATCGCGGGTCCACACGCTGGTGGCGAGGCCGAATTCGGTGCCGTTGGCGATGGAGACGGCTTCATCCTCGCTGTCGAACGGAATGACGCAGACCACGGGTCCGAAAATCTCCTCCTGCGCGATGCGCATCTCCGGTCGGACATTGGTGAAGATCGCGGGCTTGATGAAATAGCCTGTGGCGAATTCATCGCCGTCCGGGCGCGTACCGCCATAGGCCAGCGTCGCGCCGTCTTCCTCGACACCGATGCGGACATAGCGTTCGACTGTCTCGCGCTGGCGCTGCGACACCATCGGGCCAAGTTGCGTGTTTTCGTCCTGCGGCGCGCCAAGGCGAATATGGGCGGCTCGCTCCACCAGCCGCTTGACCACCGCGTCGTGGATGGAGCGATGCACCACAAGACGGGAGCCCTGGACGCAGGTCTGGCCGGTGGCGATGAAGGACGCAAACAGCGTCGCTGCGACCACCCGCTCGATCTCCATGTCCTCAAAGACGATCAGTGCCGCCTTGCCGCCGAGTTCGGCCGCCACCTTCACCAGATTTGCGCCGGCGGCGGCAGCAACGCGCTTGCCGGTTTCCGTCCCGCCGGTGAGGTCGATCTTGCGCAGGCGCGGGCTCGTTGTCAGGGCTGCGCCAGCGGTCGCGCCAAAGCCCGGAACCACGTTGTAAACGCCGTCGGGAACGCCGGCCTCCTTCAGGATCTCGCCAAGCAGCAAGGGCGTGATCGGGGCCAGTTCAGACGGCTTCACCACCATCGTGTTGCCGGCGGCCAGCGACGGGGCAACCTTCTTGGTCAGGATAAGCAGCGGGTGGTTCCACGGCGTCACGTGGCCGACCACGCCGAGCGGAACCCGCCGTGTGTAATTCAGGTAGTTGCCGGCGAACGGCGGCACCGTGTCCTCATGGGTGCGGGCGACCGCGCCAAAATAGGAAAACCACTCCGGCAGACGCGCCAGCTGCGCGGTCATTTCGCGGCGGGCGCGCCCGATTTGGTCGATCTCAATCGTCACCAATTCGGGCAGGCGCTGTTTGAGGAGGTCGGCGGCGCGGTGCATGATGTCGCCACGCTCCGCCCCCGACAGCGAGGACCAGGCGTCGAATGCGCGTTCGGCAGCGTCGATGGCAAGCTCGATATCAGCCGCGTCGCCCTCGGCGACCGAGGCGATAGTCTCGCCATCGAACGGGTTCTCGACGGTGAATGTCTTGCCGGACAGCGCCGGCCGGTAGGCACCGTCGATAAACAGGTCCCAACTCTTCTTCATGTGGCACTCCCCCCGGTGGCGCTGCCCCTGTGGTCGGGACAGCCCCAGGCAATCATTGGACGACGAGGTATTTCATCAACGAGCTGTGATCCTCGCGGATGTTGCCCGCGACGGCCTCATGGACGATGCGGCCGGTTTCCATCACATAGACGCGGTCGCACACGGCAAGCGCGCTGTAGAGATTTTGCTCCACCAGAAGGATGCCGAGACCGGTCTTGCCGAGATCGGCGATGATGGATTCCAGATGCTGCACCATCACCGGGGCAAGCCCTTCCGACGGCTCATCCATCAGCACCAGTTCCGGGTCGATCATCAGCGCACGTCCGACCGCGAGCATCTGCCGCTCGCCGCCCGACAACTGGTTGCCGCGGTGAAACCGTCGTTCGGCAAGTCGTGGGAACATCTGGAAAATGCTGTCGACCGTCCAGCCTTCCTTGACGCTCACCGGCTTCATCATCGTCAGATGCTCGGTCACGGTCAGGGATGGAAACAGCCGGCGCCCCTGCGGAACCAGCGCGATCTTGCGCTGCGCTACCGAATGGGGCTTGAGGCCGCGCAGTTCTTCGCCCTTCCACTTGATCGAGCCGGCGCGAACCTGCGGTTGCGCAAGGCACATGATCGACCGGATCAGGGTCGTCTTGCCCATGCCGTTTCGCCCCAGAAGCGCCACCACCTCGCCGGGGTTCACGTTCATGGTGACGCCATTCAGGACGAGCGCGTCGCCGTAGAAACTCTGAACATCCTTGATCTCAAGCATGATCGCGCGCCTTTCCGAGATAGACGTCCTGGACCTTCTGGTCCTTGCTGATCGTTTCGGGAGAGCCTTCGGCGAGAAACTCACCGTTGTTCAGGCAGGTCACCCAGTCGACGAGCTTGAGAACGAGGTCCATGTCGTGCTCGATCAGGATCACCGTCAGCTCGCGCGGCAGCGACCGGACGATGTCGGACACGATGACCCGCTCGGCCGGAGACAGGCCGGCTGCCGGCTCATCGAGCAGGAGCAGCTTTGGCCGCGTCACCAGAGCCATGGCCATTTCCAGCTGCCGCTGCTCGCCATAGGACAAGTCGCGCACGGCGGCCCCGGCCCGATCGTTGAGCTTGGACAGGCCGAGCGCCGCGTCGATGCGCTCGCGGTCGTCGGCGGTCGGGTCCGAACTGCCGAACAGGGAAAACTTGCGCGGCGACGTTCCCAGAAGCGCCAGCTGCATGTTTTCGCGAACTGTCAGCGTCGGAAACAGATTGGTGATCTGGAACGTGCGGCTCATGCCGAGACGGGTGCGCACATGCGCGGCCTTCCTCGACACATCGACGCCGTCGAAGGTGACACGGCCGGACGTCGGCAGGTGCACGCCGGTAATGGCGTTGAACAGCGTGGTCTTGCCAGCACCGTTCGGGCCGATGATGGCACGCCGTTCCCCGTTCTTCACGGTAAGGGAAATATCTTTGACGGCCTTCAGCGCACCGAAGGCGACAACGACGTTTTCAAGAATAAGGGCAGGTTCCGACACGTTTTCTCGCTTCTTCGGAGCCATGGGGAGGCGTTATAGCCTCCCCATGCATCGAGTGACTTACTTCTTGATGCCTTGGTAATCGCGGGAGAAAGCTGGTGTCTTCAGATACTCCTCCGGATCATAGGTCCAAAACTGCGACACCTGCGGATAGGTCTCAATCGGCACGTTCCAGTACTTGCCCTCGGCGTTCTTCTCGACCTTGCGAATGTAGATGTCGTAGATCGGGTTGCCGTAGGCATCGAACTTCACCGGACGACCGAGCGGAGAATTCGCAAGCTCGCTGGCCAGCACCGCGTCGATGAAGGCGTCGCGATTGGAGATGTCGCCCTTCAGGGATTCGATGACCTGTCCGACCCAAAGCGCGCCGGAATAGTGCGAAAAGCCGTAGAGTGACGGCATTTTTCCGAACTTCTGGGTGTAATTCTCGACGAACTTCCGCGTTTCCGGGTTGTCTGAGCCTTCGGCGAAATGCGCCGAGGAGATAATCCCCTCGCATTCCTCGCCAAGCGTGCGGATCACCGACTGATCGGTGAAGTTCTGCGCGCCCAGCAGCGGCACGTTCCCCTTGAGGCCGAAATCGGAATACTGCTTCATGAAGCGGGTGGCGTCGGCGCCAAGCTCCATGGCGAACACAGCGTCGAGGTTCATGTCGGCCAGCTGGCCGATATAGGGGCTGAAGTCGGCGGTGTTGAGCGGGTTCCACAACTGCCCGACGATCTCGCCGCCACCCTCGGTGAACACCTGCGCGAAGCCTGCGCACTGTTCGTGTCCGAAGGAATAGTCCTGCCCGATCGTGGCAATGCGCTTGTAGCCCTGCTTCAACGCCCAGTCGGCAAGCGGCCGCGACATCTGGCTGGCGGTGTAGCCGGCCACGCGGATGACGTTGCGAATGCGCTGGCGCTGGGTCAGGTCGTCGGCTGCGATCACCGGGATGAAGTACGGGGTGCCGTTGTCCTTGACGTAGTTGGCGACGGCCAGGCCGGTATTCGCCAGCAGATTGCCGAACAGGAAGTCGACCTTCTCCTGCTCGACCAGACGCCGTGCCTTCTGCAGTGCGGTATCCGGGTTTCCGGCATCGTCCTCGATCAGGACTTCAACCTTGCGTCCGGCGATCTCGTGGCCGCGCTCTTCCCAGTACAGGTTGAAGCCTTCGGCGATCTCGCGCCCGCCGGCTGCCACGACGCCACTGAGCGGCGTCATCAGGCCGATGCGGATCGGCGCAGTGTCCGCGCGCAGGATGGCCGGGGCTGCGAGCGTTCCAAACGCCGTCGCCGTCAAAGCGGCTCCGGTTGATTTCAGAAATTGTCTGCGTTCCATGATTTTCTCCTCCACTTGCTGTTGCCTGAACTATTTCAAAGCTTCTTGTTGATCCGGAAAATCCTCCGGAACGCCCCCAGCACACCCTCCGGGGCAAAGATCATCGTTGCTATGAACATGAAGCCGAGCACCATCGGCCAACGCGCCGTGTACTGGCTGACGAAGTTTTCAAGCAGGATGATTGCAGCGGCGCCGATGAACGCACCGAACAAGGTTCCGATACCGCCAAGGATGGCCATCAACAGGCCTTCCACCGACTGCGACAGCTGCACGGTCGAGGGGCTGACGAAGTTGTTGAACAAGGCATAGAGCGCGCCTGCAACGCCGGCGAAAAAGCCCGTGGTGGTGAACGCGATGAACATATGCGTCGCGCATCCGTAGCCGAGGCTGCTCATGCGGCTTTCGCTGTCGCGGATGCCGCGCAGCGTCAGGCCGAAAGGCGACTGGACAAAGCGCCAGATCACCGCCGACAGAACCACCACAGTGACCAGACAGACATAGAAGAACACGGTCGGGTTGGTGAGCCACTCCGGCCGACCGACGCCACGCAGACCGTTTTCTCCACCGCTGATGCTGGTCCAGCGCAAGGCCACGCCCCAGACGATCATGCCGAGCGCCAAGGTCAGCAGCAGGAAATAGACGCCGGACACCCGCGAGGCGAGCAACCCGAACACAGCCGCCACCAACACCGCGACCAGAACGCCGAGGACAATGGCGACCAGCGGCGAACCGCCCATCACCGAGGTCCAGTAGATGACTACATAGGTCGACGCGCCGAAGATCGCGCCGTGGCCCAGCGACGTACGCCCGGCATAACCGGCCAGCACGTCGATCGACATCGCCAGAAGCGCGAAGATCAGGATTTCGGTGGCGATGCTGACCTGATAGCCGGAGCCGATCAGGGGCATGACCCCGAACACCACGAGGACGATGGCAAGCGCGATGATCGCCGGCCGATTTTTTGCAAAGCCATCAGCAAACATCAGGCGGCCCTTCCAAACAGTCCAAGCGGCCGGAATGCCAGGATGGCAGCCATGGGTCCGAAGATGACGAAATAGGCGAGTTCGGGGAACATGACCTGTCCGATGGTGTTGAGCAGCCCGACCAGCAGGGAGCCCACCGCCGCGCCGACAAGACTGCCGCGCCCGCCGATGATGACAACAGCCAGCGAGAACACGAGGATTTCCGAATCCGCGGTCGGGTACAGCGTCAGGAATGCCCCGCCGACGACCCCGCCAAGTCCCGCCAGGGACGCGCCGAGCATGAAGGTGGCCAGGAAGACGCGGCGGATATTGATGCCCATCGCCTCGACCATTTCGGCATCGTCGACACCCGCCCGGATCAGCGCGCCAAGGCGTGTCCGGTTGAGGATCAGCCACAGCGCAGCGAACACCGCTACCCCAAGGAACAGCACGAACAGGCGATACTTCGGATAGAACGCCCCGAAGATTCTGGTGGCCCCGCGCAGCATCTCCGGCACCGGTACGGAGAATGTATCGCCGCCCCAGATGACCAGCGCCAGGTCGTTGAGAACGAACGCGACACCGAGCGTCAGAAGCACCTGGCGCAGGTCGAAGCCACGCACGAAGCGCAGCAGCCCCTCGTCCAGCAACAGCCCCATGACGGCGACGCACAGCATCGACGCCAACACGCCGAAGAAGAAGTTGCCGGTGGCCGCAGCCACCGAATAGCCGATATAGCCGCCGAACAGATACAGCGCGCCATGGGCCAGATTGACGATACGCAGCAGGCCGAAAATCAACGTGAAGCCGGACGCCACGATGAACAGCAATGACGCAAATGTCAGGCCGTTCAGCAACTGGATGAGGTTGAGGCCTCCCACGTCACTTTCCCTTCAAGGCGTCGGGGCGCTGTTCGAGATACCAGTCGTAAATCTGCTCGCCGGTCCAGAACGCGACGTCGGGCAGACGGCTGATTTCCTCGAGGATCCGCCGGAAGTGAATGGCGCGATGCGGCGCACCCATGATGTACGGATGCAGCACCAGTGCCATGACGCGGGCGGAATTTGCGCTGTCATGATAGAGCTGGTGGAACTGGTCCATCGCCCGGTCATGATACTCGCTCGCCTTGTGATGCTGGATCAGCATCATCGCCACGTCGTTGCATTCCTGCGTATAGGGAATGTTGACGATCGGCTCGGTGCGCGTCTTCAGCACGACCGGCTCATCATCGAGCACCCAGTCGCAGACATAGTCGAAACCTTCTTCGACCAGCAGGTCGGGCGTTTCCCAGGTTTCGGTCAGGCCGGGCCCCAGCCATCCGCGCGGGAACTTGCCGGTAAACTCTTTGATGACATCCGCAGTGGCGCGGATGTCGGCGCGCTCGTCGGGCACCTTCTGCATGTTCTTCTGACCGAAGCCATGCCCCATGAATTCCCAGCCGCGCTCCAGCGCCGCTCTGGAAATCGCTTCATAGGTGGTGACCGCCTTGCCATTGATGGCCAGCGCCGCCTTGATGCCGTGATTGTCGAGCATTTCGAGCAGACGCCAGAAGCCGACGCGATTGCCATACTCATGCCAGGCCCAGTTCGGGATATCCGGCGATGGCGACCCGCCAGCCGGCGGCGTCAACACCGTGCGCGGCATGGTTTCCTTGGGGTCCCATTCCTCGATATTGACGATCACCCAGACCACCATGCGCTTCCCGTCGGGAAGCTTGAGCGGCTCGCGCTCGGTGATGGCAGAGAATGAAATGCGCTCTGTCGGCAGCATGGGGCTTACTCCTCCTTCGGCCCGATTGAAAATGCGAGAGGCTCCACCCCCTCGATGGCGACCAGCACATCGTCGCCAGGGACGATGACGCCGACGCCAGCCGGCGTCCCGGTCATGATGATGTCGCCGGGCTGCAGGCGGTATTGTGCCGACAGGCGCGACACCACTTCCAGCGGGTTCCAGATCATCTGCGCCAGGTCTCCCTGCTGGCGCATCTCACCGTTGACGCTGAGCGAAATGACACCTGAGAGCCGCTGCCCGGACACTGCAACCGGCGTAATCGCGCCACAGGCCGCCGAGTGGTCAAAGCTTTTGCCGATCTCCCACGGCAGTCCGTTCTTGAACGACTCGCGCTGACGGTCGCGGCGCGTCAGGTCGACACCGGCCGCATAGCCGAAGATCACCGTCTTCGCGTCTTCCACCGAAAGATTGTATCCCGTGGCGCCAATGGCCACGACCAGTTCGCCTTCATACTGAAAGTCGTCGGTGGCTGCGGGATACGGCACGACCGCGCCGGTCGACACGACGGAATCCGTTGGCTTCTGGAAAAAGAACGGCGGATCGCGCTCGTCGCCTTCCTTCATCTCGCGGATATGTTCCAGATAGTTGCGCCCGACGCAGTACACGCGGCGAACCGGAAACCGATCCTCGCTTCCCGAAACTGAAAGCGCCGTCACACCAGGCTCAAATAGAAATCCCACGCAAATTCCCTCGCTTCGTCATTTGCCCTGCTCCCGCTCGCCGCGGGCGTCATGGCATCGCTCCCATCACACTAAATACAATTTGGCGTTAGTCAAAGCATTTTGTGTACATTTTGAAATCGCCTTCAGTTTGCCGGTGCGACAATCGGTTTCTGGCTCTTCCCCGTTGAAATCGGGGTAAACTGCGAGTTACAAACTAGGTCTTGGGCTGCGATGTGGTAATATCGCCGGCATTCGAGGCCCAACGCAGGATGAAAATGAAAAAGACCGCTCCCCCAGAACCGGAAACGACAACGCGAAGTGTATCCATTGCGGAATCGCTGCGTTGCGCAATCCTGGCTGGCGAGTTCGCACCCGGCGAGCGCATGATCGAAATTCATCTCTCCGAGCGCCTCAACGTCTCGCGCACCCCGATCCGGGCCGCTTTCCAAGCGCTCGCTGGCGAGGGCTTGCTGGTCCACACCCCGAACAAGGGCTACTACGTTCGGGAATTCAGCCTCGAGGACATCGTGCAGGCGTATGAGATCCGTGCCGCGCTGGAAGGTCTTGCCGCGCGCAGGGCCGCGCAGATGGGGCTGGCGCGGGAGCAGATGGAAGCCGCCGAAGCAGCGCTTCTTGCCGGCGATTTGCTGGTGGAGCAGGAAAAATTCACCCAGGAAGATCGCAGCCGCTATGGCCTGATCAACAAGACGTTCCATGATGTGATTCACACCGCCGGCGGCTCGAGCATGATCAAGGACATGCTGCGCATCTCCGAGCAGGTCGCGCCGTCATCGCATCACAATGTCATCGCCTTCGAACCGCGCGACGTGCGGCGGCGACATGACGACCACCACCGGATCTACGAAGCGATCCTGACGCGCGACGGCGGCCGCGCCGAAATCCTCATGCGCGACCACGTCGAAAGCGTGAAGCTGTCACTGATCCGGACCCTGCACTCCAAGCCGTCGTCGCACTGAGCGGCTGGCGTCGTCACTCACTGCGGCTGGGCGCGTTTCCATTCGGCATAAATGCCGGTGTCGGGATCGTGTTTGGCCGGCTGGTGTTCGATGTTCACCTGCAGGTCGGTGAATGGATTGGCCATTTCCGTGTACAATGAAGCATTGGACAACCCGAAGGGCGCGCCATCCTCATTGGAGAATGCGTAGACGACCCGTTCCACCCCGGCCAGCCGCATCGCGGCCAGGCACATCGGGCATGGATGGCCACTGGCATAGATCGTGCTACCGCGCAGCAGTTCCGGCGACTTGAACACCTGACTTGCCGCCCGCAACGCCGCCATCTCAGCGTGATCCGTGGGATCGTTGCTCCGATAGGTTTCGTTGACGCCGGAGGCGACGAAGTTTCCACCCTTGGTAACCACGGCACCGAACGGCCTGCCACCCTTGGCGATATTTGCCCGCGCCAGGTCGATCGCCTGCCCCAGAAAATCTCCGTCTTTACTCATGTCGTCCTCCATCCCTCCGGCAATCCGCCAAGCATCCAATTCTCATCCCTTCGACCGCCTATAGCGACCAAAGTCAAATTGGCAACGGAAAAGCCCCCAGCGTCTGGCGCGGGCTGCTCGGACGGCAGGGCGGGATTGTCATGGGGTCGGCGAGAACTCGGCCGGCGTCATGATCATGACATCCTGCGAGGTGATCGCATCGAGCGCCCAGATCGACGCGATGAAACCCTGCCAGGCCGGATCGGCATACATTGCGGCGCGGCGCGCCTCACGGTCTGCAAGACTGTCATAGGCCCAGACCAGAACCGTCGTGTGCAGCCGTCCGATTTCGCTCTGCCAGAGCCCGACAAACCTGTTCAGATGCCGCTGCTGGATCGGCAGGCCCTCGGCACGGTATTTCTCCATCCAGTTGGTCACAGTGCCGGGACGGAACGTGTAGGTACGGTGTTCGATGATCATGCGCGCGCCCTCGCAGTTGACGTCGGAAACCCGTGCGTCAGGCTGACGGCAACAGGTGCATTGGTGTTGGCGAAAGAGCCGGCGTGACCGGCCACCTCACCAGTTGATCGGCCGCGCGCCCAGTCGATTCAGGTGGGCGTTTGCGGCAAGGAAGGGGTTCGGGCAAGCGAGGAAATCCTCGGCAAAGGCCGGATGGGGCAGCACCAGAGACAGATGTGGCGCAGGAGCGGGCAGCAGATCTGCCGCTTTCAGGTTGTCGGCGGCCGCATCGCCAAGGGCAATGAAGACGACGGGCTGTTTCTGGCTGGCGACATGGCGCAACGCGGCCTGGATCACCGGTGCCCAAAACGGCACGTGACCGTGAGCCTGATGCGGGTCGACGTCGCGTTTGAAGCGGCTGAGCGTGAGCGCGGAATTCAGCAGCAGCACTCCTTGTCGCTCCTGACGGTCGGCCATGCGCGCGGGAGCGTCGATCTCCAGCTTTCCGGCCTCGATCTCCTCCAGCATCGGGGTCCAGGCAGCAAAGCTCGCCGCCAGTTCGGATCGACCGTGACGCGCTGCCATCAGCATCTGCGTCCACGCCCGGATGGACTTCGAGAACATCCGATCGAGGTCGCGCCAGACCAGCACATTGCCGATCTCGAAGGCGCGGCCGGACGCCGCGGCAGGTTCGGGATAGGGGTCCTGCCCCAGGAGGACGACCCGGACCGCATCCGCGCGCACGCCGTCGAAGGCACGCAGCATATGCGCGCCCTCAGGCGCGCCGGGAAACACCCGTCCTTTGCGAGCTGGAAAGATCGGCTCCCATACTTCCAGCTCCAGCTCAGGC
Source organism: Aerobium aerolatum (assembly GCA_040391705.1). Classification (GTDB taxonomy): domain Bacteria; phylum Pseudomonadota; class Alphaproteobacteria; order Rhizobiales; family Rhizobiaceae; genus Aerobium; species Aerobium aerolatum_A. The sequence continues at coordinate 8,885 of JBEBXE010000015.1, read as the reverse complement.
GCGACGTTCGCGGCCCCGGCCTCCACCTTCTCCAACACCGCACGCCAGTCTGACGGCAGGTCGTCTTTCCAGCAGGCGGTCATTTCGCAAAGCGCATCCCGCAGTCTCAAAGCCATGCTCTTTCCCGGTTGCAGTTCAGTCAGCCGCTTTGGACAGACGTCTCACTGCCATGCACGTCCTCGCTTGCGTCAGTCTCCACCTCGACCCCGGCCTCACGCAGGATTTGTGCCGAGACCTGAAACGAGTGGTCGAGCCTGCCGTCGAAAGCGGGGATCGGTGGACAATGGACCGCAGCGATTCCCGATTGCACGATCGCGCGGGCGCAATCGGCACAGGGGAAGCGGTTGACGTAGAGTCGTGCGCCTTCCAGCGCCACGCCGTTACGCGCGGCATTGTAGATCGTGTTGCGCTCGGCGTGTTCGACCCAGTGGAACTTCTCGCCGCTTGCGCGGTCCAGTCGCATCGGATCTTGCGCCTGCACACCACGCGGCAAACCGTTCCAGCCGAGCTGCAACACGGTGTGGCCCGACCCGACGATGACGCACCCGACCTTGAAATCGCGGTCCTCCGACCAGGCGGCGACATGGTCGCAGAGACTGCGGAAGCGCTTGTCCCAGGCCGCGCTCATGCCGGCACCTCCCGTTCCAGTGCCGCCGCGGCCCCAGCCTCGAGCGGCAGGAAGGGCGGCAGCACGCGCCGCCACGCTTCATCGCCATGCAGACGCCCGACCAGATGCTTGACCGCCGGGATCAGAGGCCGAGCGGCGATCTCGCGCCGTAGCCGTCCGATCTCGGGGGCGACTGACGTCTCTCCCTGCCAGAGCTGCTGACAGAGCGCTGAGGTCAGATTGGCTGTGGCCGAGATGCAGCCTGCAAAGCCGCGCGCGCGGCCGCCCTCGAGCGAGGTCTCCGACGAGGGGAACATGGCGATCCCCGGTGCTGCTGCCAATACGGTGTCGGCATGGTCCAGATCGCCGGAACTGTCCTTGATGCCGGCGAAACGCCGCGAATTGAGCGCCACCAGCCGCGCGATCACTGCCGGCGGAATCCGGATGCCGGTCAATTGCGGATAGTCGTAGAACCAGACCTGAATCTGCCGCGCGCCCAGCGCATGATCAAGCGCGGCGTAGAAGGCGAACAGCCCATCATCGGACAGCGGCTTGTAGTACCAGGGTGGCAGAACCAGCGCGATCGGAAAGCCCAGATCATCCGCCGTTTCCGCCATCGCTATGGCCTCAGCCAACGAAGGGCTTCCCGTCCCGACCATCAGCCGTTCGCGCGGCAGGTTTGCCGCCGCCCAACCCATGACCTCGCGCCGTGCCGCGCCGGAAAACGACGTCGCTTCCCCGGTCGAGCCAAGAATGTTCAGCCCATCACAGCCGTTTTCGAGCAGGTACCGACAATGCGAGAGGAACAGCTCCTTTAGCGGCTGTCCGTCTTCGCCGATCGGGGTCGGAACGGCTGCGATCACCCCTTGAAGCTTCATTCTGGTCTTTCCTTTTCCAACCACGCGGTCAGCTCTGGCGGGTCCTGGCGCGGTGCCATGCCGCGACGCCACAGGCCCGGACTATCGATTCCGCCATCCGCTGCGCGGAAGGCCTCGGCATTGATGACCTCGAAGACCTTCTGATCCTCGGGCAGTTCGTCGGCGTAGCGGATGGCATCGACCGGACAGATGCTTTCGCACATGCCGCATTCGATGCATTCGCCCGGATGGATGTAGAACATCCGTTCGCCCTCGTAGATGCAATCCACCGGGCAGGAGGTCGTGCAGATCCCGTCCTTTACATCCAGGCAAGGGCTGCCGATGACCAGCATCTCAACGCCCTTTCCAGACTGGGGCGCGCTTTTCCAGGAAAGCCGTCACGCCCTCATTTTGATCTTCAGATCCCAGCGCGTCCAGAAGCTCGGGCAGTTTCGCCGCAAAGGCGTCCTGCGCCGACATCTGCGCCGTGCGGCGGATCATCGCCTTGATCGCGCGCAGCGAAAGCGGCGCGCAGGCGCGGATATCGGCGATCCACCGCTCCACCTCGGCATCCAGATCGGCCATCGGAACCACGGCGTTGACGAGGCCGAAGCCTGCCATTTCCGCCGCGCCGACCATCCGCCCGGTCAACATCATCCCCGCCGCGATGTTGCGCGGGATCAGGCGTTGCAGCATCACCATGCCGCCGTCGAGCGGCAGTCGGCCCACACGCGCTTCGGTCAGGCCGAAGCGGGCATGATCGGCGGCGATGACGATGTCGGCACCCAGCACCATCTCCAGGCCGCCGCCCAGAGCGAGGCCGTTCACGCGGGCGATAACCGGCACTTTCAGGCTGTCGCGAAAGGTGATGCCACCGAAGCCGTTGGGGCTACCCGAAGCCCAGTATTCGAGGCCGGACTTCCCGCCGTCTGCCTTCATGTCGGCACCGGCGCTGAAGGCCTTCTCGCCCTCTCCGGTCAGCACGACGCACCGGACAGACGGGTCCGCCTCGATCTGGACCCAGATTTCTTCCAGCCGCGCAGTCGTTGCGGCGTCCACCGCATTCATCCGCTGGGGGCGCTGGATCGTGACCCGGGCGACCCCGTCCACCACATCGAGCGCGGCGGTCATGCCGATGCCTCTGCTCTTGTCTGAGCCAGTTCGGCCAAAATCTCGGCGGTATGTTCTCCGAGCATCGGCGGACGCTGGCGCAACGTGACCGGTGCCTCGCTCAAATGGACCGGCGAGGAAATATGTGTGACCCGCCCATGGAACGGAAGATCCATTTCCAGCAGCATGCCGTTGATCCGGGTCTGCGGATCCTCCATTGCCTCGTGGAGGCCACGGACCGGCGCGCAGAGCAGATCCACCGCTTCAAGTCGCTCCAGCCAGTAGGCGCGCGGCTTGGTCGCGATCCGCTCGCGGAAGGTCTGTTGCAGAAATGGCTTGTTTGCCCGCTGGCTGGCCAGATCCGGGAACTGGGACGAAAGATCCTCAAGCTCCAGCGCGGCACAGATATCGCGCAATGGGTTGGCCTTGAACGCGCCCACAAAGACCAGCGGACCATCGGCAGCTTCGAAACAACCGGTCAACGGCATCGCGGCCCAGTTGAGGACTTCGCGCTCCGCACTCCATTTCGCGGCTTCCTGCATCTGCATGGCCAGAACGGAATCGTAGAGCGAAACGGCAACTTTCTGCCCCTTTCCGGTTTTGGCGCGCATCAGAAGTGCAGCAAGAATTCCCTGCACCAGATGCATCCCGGCTGCGTAGTCGCAGAGCGCTGTCGGATAGATCGACCTTGGGATCGACGGGTCGGAGGTCTTGTCCATCACTCCTGTCATCGCCTGGGCCAGCACATCCTGGCCTCCCTTGTGGGCATAGGGGCCGACCGGGCCGAAGCCGGTGCCGGAGGCGCAGATGATGCGAGGGTTGATCTTCGACAGCTCTTCAAAGCCGAAGCCCAGCCGATCCATCACGCCGGCACGGAAATTGTCCACCACCACGTCAGCCGTGCGGATCAGGTCGAAGATCGCCTGCCGCCCTTCTGGCGATTTGCTGTCGAGTTCAATGGACCGCTTGTTTCGGTTCAGCGATGCGAAGACGACGTTGTTCATCGCTTCCTCAGTCGCTTCGCCGAAAAAGTTGCGCGACAGGTCGCCTGCGCCGGGACGTTCGATCTTGATGACGTCAGCGCCAAAATCGCCCAGCATCTGTGTCGCGCAGGGTCCCAGCATGACCTGGGTGAAATCAATGATCCGGACGCCGCTCAGGGGAAGGATCTGTGTCATGCAACGGTCTCCACTTCATCAATACGCGCATTGGACGACGGCACGTCGCCCGGATCGGCGCCCTGCGCCCGCATCTGCTTCTGGATTGCCGTGACATCGACGTCGCGCAGGGCGACGTTGCCATTCAGCGCCAGCGCCACGGCGATGCCGGCGGCCTCGCCCTGGGCCATGCAAGGCGGGATTTCGCGCGAGAGCTTCTGGGCCTCGCTTTCGACCGAATAATGCCGCCCGGCGACAATCAGATTGTCGATGCCCTTCGGCAGCAGCGCACGATAGGGCGTGTAGTAATCGCGGCCGCGGCAAACGCTGTCGGCGAACCAGCGGCGCTCGCGCACATCTTCGCGCGTCACGATATATTCGCCCTGCAGCAAGCGGGTCTGGCGGATGCCCATCTGCTCGGCGGCGCCCAGCATCAGTGCATTTTCGAAGCCGGGAAGGTTCTCCCTTGCGAAGGCCAGAAGCTTCATCATCCGCTCCCGCCCTTCATGTTCGGCGGCAACCATGTGCTCGGGCGACAGCCCGTCATAACCCGGCATGTGCGGGCAATTGCACCAGACGATGCCGGGGATCGGGGTTTTCAGCCACCACATGCCCCAGGCCCCGCCAATTGCGCGGCGCGCGGCGCGGTCGAGCGCCTTGTAGGCTTCCGGATTTTCGAACTCAAAGGCCTCCGCCTTCGCGGTATCCACACCCGCCAGCCGGAAGACGGTGGTGACAATATACTGCCCGTCCATGTAGCTGGCCCCGGCAGACGCGCCGACGTCGAGGTCGCCGGTCGCATCGATCACCATGCCGGCGCGGATCGCCTGGCGGCCCAGCTTGGTCTGCACGATCACACCGGAAAGCTTCCCGCCTTCAAACAGCGCTTCCGAGAACCAGGAATGCGTCCGCAGCTCCACGCCGGCCTCGCGCACCAGATCGAAGCTGACGCGTTTGAAGCAATCCGGATCGAACGCCACCGCGTGGATGATCGGCTGTGGGATGCCGGTCTTGTGGAAGTCGATGCAACCCCAGCGCGACCATTTCTTCCACATTTCCCAATCGGTGCGGCAGTCCTCTGGCGGCGGATAGACCGCGCCGTCCTGCGCGCGCATCCGCTCGGTAAATTCATGGACGATGCCTGTGGTGACGACTTCGTTGCCATCGTTCACCATGTCGTCGAGGACCAGCACCATCCCGCCCGAGGCCATGCCGCCCAGATGGTGATAGCGCTCCAGCAACACCACCTTGCAGCCGTTCCGTGCAGCCGAGACGGCCGCCGAAACGCCGGCGGGACCAGCGCCCACCACCACCACATCGCATTCACGGACAACGGGCACCTGGCTCCCGGCCAGAGACACGAATTCCTTGTGACTCTCCGACATAAGAAAACTCCTTCGGATGGATCAGATTGGGCCGGCGACGAGGCGGGATCGCCTCATCGGCGGAAAGATCACCAGCGAACGATCAGCCGCTCGGCGACAGAAACCGTTACGAAAAGCAGCACCGAAAGCCCGGACGACAGGAACACCGTCGCGTAGAGCACCGCCGAGCGGAAATTGAAGGTGCTGTCGAGGATCAGCGCGCCGAGCCCTTTATCGGCACCCACCCATTCGCCGACGATCGCGCCGATCACGCAGGTGGTGGCGGCAATCTTCAGGGCCGAAAACAAGAACGGCAACGATGAGGGAAGCCGGATTTTCCAGAACACCTCGGATTTCGATGCCGAGAGAATCCGTGCCAGCTCCAGCGCCTGTGGGCTGACGGATTGCAGACCGCGCACCATGTTCACAAGCGTCGGGAAGAAGCAGATCAGCGCCGCGATCACGACCTTTGCGGTCAGCCCCGCTCCGAAGATCAGCACCAGGATCGGCGCCATCGCCAAGACCGGGATCGTGTTGATGAAGACCGCGATCGGGAAGAAGGCGCGTTCGGCCGACCGCGAATGGATGAAGGCGACAGCCAGCAGGATCGCGGCGATATTTCCGGCCAGGAAGCCGAGAATACTCTCGTAGAAGGTCGGCCAGAAGTTCCGCATCAGAAGCGGCATCTGGTGGACGAAAACCATGGCGACATCGGAGGGTGCCGGAGCGATATAGTTCGGCACTTCGAAGATCCGGACCCCGAGCTCCCAGGTGAGGATCAACGCGGCGGCGGTGCCGATGGGCAGCGCAGCCTTCATCGAGCGCTCGGCCCACCGTGAAGCGTTGGCGGGCTCGGCTTCGGGTGCCGCTGCACTGGCACGACTCTGTGCGACGGACATCAGCATTCCTCCAGGATTTCGCGCAGCTTTGCGGCGTAGCGGATGAATTCCGGGCTCTCGCGATCACGGATGGTGCGCGGGAACGGCAGATCGATGTCCACCACTTCCTTCAGCCGCCCCGGCCGCGCTTTCAGCATCAACACCTTCTGGCCGAGGAAGACGGCTTCCGGAATGGAGTGGGTGACGAACAGCACCGTCACGCCCGTCTCATTCCAGATGTTCAAAAGCTGCAGATTCAGGTGATCTCGCGTGATCTCGTCGAGCGCGCCGAACGGCTCGTCCATCAGCAGGATTTTCGGTTGGCAGACGAGCGCCCGGGCGATGGCGACACGCTGGCGCATGCCGCCCGAAAGCTCATGCGGCAGCGCATCCTCCCGTCCCTTCAACCCAACCAGTTCCAGCAATTCCATCGGGGTCCGTCCGCCCGCAGACGGACGGATATTGCGCGACTTGCCGATTTCCAGCGGCAGTTCGACATTCTTCAGCGCCGAACGCCACGGCAGCAGCGTCGGATCCTGGAAGACGAAGGCGAATTCCCGCGCCAGCCGCGCGGCTTCGGTCGATTTGCCGAGCACTTCGACCGCGCCGCCGGCTGCCGGCACCAGGTCCGAAATCAGCCGCAGCAGTGTGGACTTGCCGCAGCCCGAAGGCCCGAGGATGGACCAGAAGGCACCATCCTCGATCTCCAGCGACAGATCCTCGATCGCCGTGAAGTTGCCGAAGCGCACGCTTGCATTGCGCAGCACCGCCGCCTTCTGTGGCAAAACGGCTGAGGTCGCGGCCAGTCCCATGGTCATGCTCCGAGCTTCGGCCGCGCGTCAGCGGTGGCGTCGAGGATCGCCATCGTCATGATATCGTCGACGACCGGCGTCTTGCCCTCAAACTGCCCCAGCGCTTCATACTGGCGAATCTGGGCTTCCCAGTTATCGCGCGTCATGTAGCCCCAGCCCTGCTTTGCGGTATTGGCATCGAAGGAATAGTCCATGACCATGTCGACCGTTGCCAGCTCGTCCGCCAGCACGAGGTTGGGGAAGCGCTCGACCAGAAGGTGCACCGCTTCCTCGCGGTTCGCGTAGGCCCAGCCCCAACCGCGGGAGCCAGCCCGGATCATCGCCTCGACCTTATCCTGTTCTTTCTCCAGCATGGCGTCGGTGGTGTAATAGGGGTTGGCATAAAGCTTCACGCCGCCATCCCAGAGCGTCAGCTCCACCCGCTGGTCTCCCAGCACGGAAAGCGCCGAGGTATTGGTGCGCCATCCGGTGACGACATCGACCTGGCCAGTCATCAGCGGCGTCATCTCGGCGCCCATGACAATCAGTTCTACCTTGTCTTCCGGAATGTTGTTTGCAGCCAGCAGCGCCTGCAGCAAGATACGCGCGGTGCCGTTGGTCGCCACTTTCTTGCCGATCAGATCCTGCGGCGTGTTGACCGGGTTCTTCTTCAGCGAGAAATAGGTGAAGGGGTGCTGCTGATAGCCGGTGGCGATGCATTTCACGGGAATGCCAGCTGAGCGCGCCAGCATCAGCGAGGGCGAGGAGGAGATCGAACCAAGATTGGCCATCCCGGAGGCGACCGAGGCGATGCCGTCGACGTTGGGGCCGCCGGCGGTCACTTCCAGCTTCAGCCCTTCTTCGGCATAGAAGCCTTTCGCATCGGCTGCGACTTCGCCGAGGATGCCGTTTGAGGCCAACCAGCCCAGTTGCAGGTTGCAGGTATAAAGATCCTGGGCCTTGGCGGCCGAGAACGTGAACAGATTGCCCGCAGCGAACGCACCTGCCGCTGCGGCAGTGGTGCCAAGAAAGCGGCGGCGATCGGGACGGAACTGGATGGGGTTGGTCATGGTGCTCTCCTCTAGAGTGGCCCGGCTCTAACGGCTTGGCTCGATATCAGCTTAGGCAGGCTAGACAGGATGCGCATAGAAGCAATATCGTCCATCAGCGGTGCATTTTCTGCACCACCTGAAATCGAGGCAAAAGATGCATTCGATCTTTCTGCGCTACTTCGACGAGGTCGCCCGCCAGGGCTCGATCCGCAAGGCGGCAGCCGTCCTCAACATCTCCTCCACCTCGGTCAATCGGAAGATCATCAGCGTCGAGAAACAGCTCGGGGTGCGCTTGCTGTCGCGCAGTGCGGAAGGAGTCGATCTCACTTCGGCTGGTCGCATCTTGTTGGAACATTGCCGCCATACGCTGACTGAATCCCGTCAGGTGCAGTTGCGGCTCAGCGACATTCGCGACTTGCGCGCCACGCATATCGGTATTGCCACCATCGATTCTGCGTCGATGGAATTTCTCCCGCATGTGATCGAGAGCTTTCAGCGCGACCATCCCGCGACCAGTTTCACCATCACGCACTGTCAGCCTGATGAGGTGGTCGCGGCCGTCGCCCGGGACGAGGCCGACATCGGCCTGTCCTTCATCTTCGACCTGCATCCCGATGTGCGCTCACTCGGCCAGAAGGGTGCCGCCATCGGGCTCATCCTGCGCCGCGATCATCCGCTGGCCGAGCGGACCAGTGTCAGCGTGCACGACATTGCCGACCTTCCGCTGATCCGTACAACCGATGCCCGCGGCCGCAGTTCGCTGATCGACCACCTCGTCAGCGAATCGATGATCCCGAGTCAGGCCAGCGTCTTCACCAATTCGCTGCCCCTGGCGCGGCGGCTGATCCTGTCGGGCCGGGGCGTAGGGCTTTATACGCGGCTGGGGTTTCTCAACGATCTCGCCGCCGGCGATCTGCGCTTCATCCCGCTTGAAGCCGCGAAGCTCAGCAATCTGCCGATCGGCGTGATCGTCAGCGCGCGCAAGCCGGTGGAGCCGGCCGCCGCGGTGATGTGCGACCTGATGATCGACTACCTGAAACACCTGAAGCTAAACTGAGAAGCCATCGCT
>JBEBXE010000014.1:0-22637 GCA_040391705.1 Aerobium aerolatum | reverse complement strand
GGGACGTCGATGGCGCCGAAGCGCTTGAGGTGGTCGGTGGTGAATTGGGTGTCGAGCAGGACGAAATTGCGCGCGCGCAGGCGTTCGACCAGGAAGGCGAGGCAGATTTTTGAGGCGTTGGTGGCGCGCGAAAACATGCTTTCGCCGAAAAATGCCCGGCCCAGCGTTACGCCATAGAGGCCGCCGACCAGTTCATCGTTGTCCCACGCTTCGACGGTGTGACAATTGCCGCGGGCGAACAGGCTGGCATAGGCTTCGCGGATCGGCGCGTTGATCCAGGTTGAATCGCGGCCTTCGCGCGACTCGGCGCAGCCGGCGATGACGCCGGAAAAGTCGGTGTCGACGCGAATGTCGAAACGCGTTTGGCGGATCGCCTTGGCCAGGCTTTTGGGAACATGAAAGCCGTCGAGCGGGATGATCCCGCGCGTCTCCGGCCGGACCCAGAAGATCTCCGGGTCATCGGCCGATTCAGCCATCGGGAAGGCACCCGATGCGTAGGCACGCAGCAAAAGGTCGGGCGGTATGCGGTAACCAGGCGCAAAGGGACGGGTCATCGCATACTCGCAACCATTACTCCGGCATCACTCCGCCGCTGGCGCCGCCAGGTGCTTTTCCAGCCAATGAATGTCGTAGTCGCCATTGGCGATGTCGGTGTTGCCGACGAGATCGCGGAACAGCGGCAGCGTCGTGTTGATGCCGTCGACGACAAACTCATCCAGCGCACGGCGAAGACGCATCAGGCATTCGACGCGGTTGCGTCCATGCACGATCAGCTTGCCGATCAGGCTGTCGTAGTAGGGCGGGATCTTGTAGCCCGAATAGACGCCCGAATCGACGCGGATGCCAAGGCCGCCCGGCGTGTGGAAATGCGTGATCGTGCCCGGCGAGGGAACGAAGGTCCGCGGGTCTTCCGCGTTGATGCGGCACTCGATGGCGTGACCCTGAAAGCGGATGTCGTCCTGCTTGACCGAAAGACCGCCGCCGGAGGCAACGCGGATCTGCTCGTGGACGAGGTCGATGCCGGTGATGGCTTCGGTGATCGGGTGTTCGACCTGCAGGCGGGTGTTCATTTCGATGAAATAGAACTCGCCGTTTTCGTACAGGAACTCGATCGTACCGGCGCCTGAATAGCCGAGATCGGCGACCGCGTTGGCGCAGATTTCGCCGATCTTGGCGCGTTCCGAGGCGTTGAGCGCTGGGGAGGTGGCTTCCTCCCAGACCTTCTGGTGGCGGCGCTGCAGCGAGCAGTCGCGTTCGCCCAGATGGATGGCCCGGCCTGCGCCGTCGCCGACGATCTGCACTTCGATGTGACGCGGCTTCTCGAGGTATTTCTCGATATAGACGGCGTCGTCGCCAAAGGCGGCGGCTGCTTCCGACTTTGCCGTCGACAGCGCCATGACGAGATCGTCTTCGGTGCGGGCAACCTTCATGCCGCGTCCGCCACCGCCGGAGGACGCCTTGATGATCACCGGGTAGCCGATTTCAGCGGCGACACGCCTGGCTTCGACTTCATTGTTGATCGCGCCTTCCGAGCCCGGAACGACCGGAATGCCGAGGCGCTTGGCGGTGCGCTTGGCTTCGATCTTGTCGCCCATGACGCGGATGTGGTCGCCGGAGGGGCCGATGAACGTGATCTTGTGCGCCGCCAGAATGTCGGCGAACTTGGCGTTTTCCGACAGGAAGCCATAGCCGGGATGGATGGCGTCGGCGCCGGTGATTTCACAGGCGGCGACGATCTGATGAATATTCAGATAGGAGTCGCGCGACTGGGGCGGGCCGATGCAGACACTCTCATCGGCGAGGCGAACATGCATGGCATCGGCGTCAGCGGTCGAATGGACCGCAACCGTCTGAATGCCGAGCTCCTTGCACGCGCGCAGAATGCGCAGGGCAATTTCGCCGCGGTTCGCAATCAGGATTTTCTGAAACATCCTCGGGCCCCGATCTATTCGATAACCACGAGTGGCTCGCCATATTCGACAGGCTGAGCATCCTCGCAGAGGATCGCGACAACGGTACCCGAGCGCGGCGACGTGATCTGGTTCATCGTCTTCATGGCTTCGATGATCAGGAGGGTCTGGCCTTCCTTGACCACCTGGCCGACTTCGATGAACGGCTTTGCATCCGGCGATGGCGACAGATACGCGGTTCCGACCATCGGCGACGGGATGGCATTCTTGGATACGTCGACGACGGCTGCGGCGGCAGGTGCTGCGGCAGCGGCAATTGCGGGCGCAGGCGCTGCGGCGGCATAGGGGGCGCCGGCAAAGCTGTGCACCGGTGCAGGCGTGCGCGACACGCGAATGCGCAGATCGTCCTGCTCGACCTCGATTTCCGTCAGGTTCGTTTCATCAAGAATAGTCGCCAGATCGCGGATGAGTTGCTGGTCAACGCCGTTTTTCTTAGTCGACATCCTATTATCGTCCTTATTTTCGTTGTGGCGCCTTATGGCCTTGCGGCCAGTGCGTGCAGCGCCATGAAGTAACCTTGCGGCCCAAAGCCGCAAATCATGCCTGTGGCAACCGCCGAGACCCACGAGTGGTGGCGGAATTGTTCGCGTGCGTGAATGTTGGAGAGATGAACTTCAGCGACCGGGAACGGGGAGATTGCCCGGATCGCGTCATGAATAGCGATCGACGTGTGGCTGTAGGCGCCGGGGTTGATAATCAGTCCCTGCGCGGCTGTGCCGGCTTCCTGAATCCAGTCAACCAGAACCCCTTCATGGTTCGACTGGCGGAAATCGACATCGAGGCCCAGCCTGTTGCCTTCAGCGCGACAATCTTCCGCGATCTCGTCAAGGGTCTTGCCACCGTAGATGCCCGGTTCACGCTTTCCGAGCATATTGAGGTTGGGACCATTCAGAATGAATATCGTCTTTGACATAGAAAGGGGTTCCTGCACGCCGGCACTTCTATAAAGGCCATAAACTGCGGCGGAAAGAGCGCAAGTGACTTCTTTTGGTGTCCACAGCCCTGTTTGGGCTGCGGAACACGCATTTCATCCGTTTTAGTTGGTCGCGCGGACCATTTTCAGCTTTTCTTCGAGCACTGCCTGGCCAAGCGCGCCAAACACCACCTCGTCGCCAACGACATAGGACGGCGTGCCGGTGATTGCCAGTCGCGACGCCAGTTCGTAGGTCTTGGCGAACGCCTGGGCAATCTGCGGGTTCTGCATTTCCTGGCGCAGGGCAGCTTCGTCGACGCCAAGGCCGGTGGCAACGGTAATCGCGGCCTCTTCGCCGGCGCGGCTGCCGCTCATCAGCTGGCGATGGAAGTCGCCGTATTTTTCAGGCGCGAGATTGCGGAACGCCATTGAGACGACATGCGCCTTCTGGGAATCCGGGCCGAGGATCGGGAACTCCTTGAGCACGAAGCGCAGGTCGGAATTGGTTTCGACCATGGCTTCCATGTCGGCCAGCGCCCGCTTGCAGAAGCCGCAATTGTAATCGAAGAACTCGACCACTGTGACGCTGCCCTGCGGGTTACCGATGACGCCGTCATAGCTTGCGTTGAAGATTTCGTCCGACGCGCCGCGAATCGTGTCGACCTGCGTCATGCGCTGGCGCTCTTCCTCGCGCGATTCCAGCGCGGTCTGCATTTCCATCAGGATTTCGGGATTGGCCGCCAGATAGTTGTGCACGATCGCCTCGATCTGAGTGCGATCGGCTGCCGGTGCGCCGGCGGCCATCTGCGGAGCCGGGGCAGGGTTGGTGCCGGCAACGAAGCCGAGGGCGAACATGGCGGCGCCTGCCGCCGCGCCGATGATGCCAAGTACCGTTGCCTTGCTCATTGTGTCTTGTCCTTTATGTGCGCGCGACTGTTGGCAGTCAGCGCCCGGGTTGTCTGAAATTGATGATGTCCTGCGCGCGCATCCAGGACGGCGAGCCGTTCTTGAGCTTTTGCTGGGCGCGGGCGGCAAAGATTTTCGCATCGCGATAGTTGCCGGAATAGAAGTGACCGTCGGCAGTTGCAAGATCAGCCTCGGCGATGTTGCCAAGCTGGGCCTGCGCCTGCGCCAGATAGCGATAGCCGGCGGAGTATTCGCGCGCACGGGTGAGGCCTGCGCGCAGTTCCACCACCGCCTTGCGCAAGGCGTCCGGCTTGCCGGTTGCCATCAGTGCCTGGCCAAGGCCGATCTGGATGATGCCGGAGTTGCTCTTGTCGAGACGTTGCGCCTGGGCGAACGCCTTAGCCGCCTCGGCGGGCTTGCCGGTCTTTAGCAGCATCTCGCCGCGCATTTCATGCAAATAGGGATTGCGCGCGTTCGACTTGATCAGCCCATCGATCTTGCCGACCGCGGCGCGCGCATTGCCGGCAAGGAAGGTGCTGATGGCGTCGGCGTAGAGCGCCGGCAGGCCACGCGGATTGGCGCGGAACAGCCGCGTCGCGGCAGCGGGGCTTTGCGTATAGGCGGCGATCTTGGCGCGCGCCATGTCGTGGCGCAGCTGCAGCGCGGCTGAATCCTTGCGGTCGAAATTCTTGCTGGCGCGGGCCAGCGTCTGGAGGTTGGCGATGCGCTCGCGCGGCATCGGATGGCTGATCTGGTACGGGTCGACGCGGGCGCCGGCGAGCGCCATGTTACTGGCGAAGCGTTCGAAGGTCTTCAGCATGCCGTGTGCAGACTGGCCGGTGCGCTCGAGATAGTTGATCGCGGCGCGGTCTGCAGTGGCCTCCTCGGAGCGCTGGTAGCTCATCAGCGAGCGGCGTGCGACTTCCATGCCGCCGGCCATGATGCCGGTGCCGGACTGCGCCAGACCTTGCGAATTGGTCGCGGCGCCGGCAACGGCCGCGCCGACGCCGAGAATGGTGGTCAGCACTGCCATGGTGTTGGCGCGCTCTAGCTGTTCGCGCAGCCGTTGCTGGTGGCCGCCGGCAATATGGCCCGCCTCATGGGCGAGAACGCCGATAACCTCGTTGGGAGTTTCGGCGATCATCAGCGTGCCGGTGTTGATGAAGATACGACGTCCGGCGACGAAGGCGTTGAACGAGGCGTCATTGACGAGGATGGTCTCGATGCCCGACCGTCCCAGGCCGGCTGCCTGCAGCACCGGGCCGGCATAGTCGCGCACCAGCGCTTCGATCTCGGCGTCGCGGATCAACGCGATGCCGCGCTGCTGGGCCATGGCCTGGGGCACGACCGGCAACGTCGCCGGAACAGCCAGCGCAATCGCTGCCAGCAGCCTTACAGCCAAAGATTTCGACACAACAGAAGTCATCGTCCCCACTGGTAGCCGACAGACAGGTTTCTGCAAAGGCGACACCCCCACATTCATCAACTTGTGATCCCCATACCTTTCAGGCATTTGTGCGGCACATTGGGGTTTCTTGACCAGGAGTTTGTCATGGTTGTCTCTGTTTCGCGACGCAGCGCCGTCGAGCCGTTCCATGCGATGGACGTTCTTGCGGAAGCCAACCGGCTGAAGGCGCTGGGCCATCCCGTCGTGTCGCTGGCGGTTGGCCAGCCGTCCGATCCGGTGCCGGCGATTGTGCGGGAAGCAGCGCAGGAGGCGTTGCTGGCCGGACGCGGCGGCTATACCGATTCGCTTGGGCTGATGGACCTGCGCCAAGCCATCGCCGGCCATTATCGCGATCACTACGGCGTCGACGTCCCGGTCGCGCGCATCGCGGTCACCACCGGCTCATCGGCGGGGTTCAATCTGGCGTTTCTGGCGATGTTCGATCCCGGCGACCGGGTTGCGATCACCACGCCGGGCTATCCGGCCTACCGCAACATCCTCATCGCGCTGGGGCTCGAGGTCGTCGAGATCCGGCTGGACGAGGAAGGCTGGCTGACTGCCGCACAGCTGGAAAAGGCGCATCGCGACAAGCCGTTGCGCGGCGTGTTGTTTGCCAGCCCCGCCAACCCGACCGGCGCGATCACCCCGCCGCACGCGTTGCAGGCGCTGATCGAGACGGCGCGTGCGCTGGGCATTTCGGTGATTTCCGACGAGATCTATCACCGGCTGTCCTACACGCAAGCTGACGTGACGGCGCTGTCCTATGGCGACGACATCGTCGTCATCAACTCGTTCTCGAAATATTACTGCATGACCGGATGGCGCATCGGCTGGATGGTGTTGCCGGAGCAACTGGTGCGGCCGGTGGAACGGATCGCGCAAAGCCTCTACATTTCCGCGCCGGAACTGTCGCAGGCAGCTGCCATCCGCGCTTTTGACGCGTCCGACGAGTTGGACCGGGTGAAGGAACGGTATCGCCGCAATCGCGACCTGCTGGCCCAGGCGCTGCCGCAACTCGGCTTGCCGCTGGCTGCACCGATGGATGGCGCGTTCTACGCCTATTGCGACGTGTCGCGGCACAGCAATGACAGCATGGACTTTGCCAAACGCCTGCTGGCGGAATGCCACGTTGCGGCGACGCCGGGCATCGACTTCGATATCACCGAAGGCCAGCGCTTCCTGCGCCTGTCCTATGCCGGCAGCGAAGCCGACGTGACGCAGGCCATTGCACGGCTGAAAAGCTGGCTTTAGCCAACTCACACTTCATCCAGAGCATAAAAAAACCGGCGCAAGCGCCGGTTTTTCGATTCATATTCGGCTTTCGGAGCCGATTTGGCGCGGCTTAGAAGAAGCCCTTGCGCTGCCACCAGCCACCCTTGCGGGGCTTGTCTTCCGGCTCCGCCTTCGGAGCGTTGGACGTCACGACAGGCTCGGCCGGAGCCTCCTCGACGGCGGCAGGCGCCGGCTCGGATGCAGGCGACGCTGCGGCTTCCACTTCGACCGGAGCTTCCACCTTGGCTGGAGCAGCAACCTTGGCCGGTGCTGCAACCTTCACAGGCGCTGCAACCTTGACCGGCGCAGGAGCAGCTTCCTCGGCGACGACGTCGGCAGCAGCTTCGGCTTCCTTGGCCTTGGCTGGGGCCTTGCGACGCGGCGCGCGCTTGGGCTTTTCCTTGGGAGCTTCCTCGTCGCTGCCGGCTTCTGCCACCGGCTCCGCTGCGAGATCGGCAACGGCTTCGGCGAGTTCCGCCTCGACCGGCTTTGCCTTCTTGACGGCGGTGCGACGCGGTGCCCGCTTCTTCGGCTTCTCGGCCTCTTCTTCCGTGGCGACTGCTTCGATTTCGACAACCGGTTCTACGGTTGCTTCGACAGCTTCCATGGCAGCCTGATCGGTGGCTTCGGAGACGACTGCTTCAACCGTGGCTTCTGCAACCACGACCGCTTCGCCCTCGGCTTCCGCTGCTGGCTCACCGCTTTCGGCGGCGACTGCATCGGAGGCTTCTTCGGTTCCCGCTGTCTCATCGTCACGACGGTTGCGACGGCCGCCACGCTTGCCACGGCGACGCTTCTTGGCAGCGGCTTCTTCGCCGGCTGCCGTCGCTTCGGTGGTCTCGGTTGCGTCGTCGTCGTCGCCGTCATCGCTCGCGTCGTCGGCGCCTTCGGTTTCACCCTCGGCGGTCAGCGATGCGGTTGACGACTCGTCGTTGCGATCGCGGCCACCACGACGGCGGCGGCGACGCTTGCGCTTGCGCTGTGCGTCGTCGGCTGCGTCCGCGCTGGAGCTTGGCTGCTCCTGAACGGTTGCCTCGGCTTCTTCGACGATCTCGTCTTCGATGATGATGTCTTCGTCATCCTCATCGTCCTCGATCGGCGCTGTCAGCGACGGCTGGAACAGCGTGGCGTTTTCAGCCACCGCGCCCTTGAAGATCGCATAGTGCTGCGTTCTCAGGGAATCGTCGGTTTCGATTGTGATCGTCAGGCCGAAACGCTTCTCGAGATCAACGAGGCTCGAACGCTTGTGGTTGAGCACGTAGATCGCGGTCGAGGTCGGTGCCCGCACGGTGATGTGGTGGCGTCCGTCCTTCAGCAGATATTCCTCGACGGCGCGGATGACCATCAGGCCGACGGAGGATTCCGAACGGATATGGCCGGAGCCGCCGCAATGCGGGCAGGGCTGCGTGGTCGATTCGAGTACCGACGCACGGATGCGCTGGCGCGACATTTCGAGCAGGCCGAAATGCGAGATGCGGCCAACCTGAATACGCGCACGGTCGTTTTTCAGGCAGTCCTTCATCCTCTTTTCGACGGCGCGGTTGTTGCGATTCTCCTCCATGTCGATGAAGTCGATCACAATCAGTCCGGCCAGGTCGCGCAGGCGCAACTGGCGTGCGACTTCCTCTGCCGCTTCCAGATTGGTCTGGAGCGCGGTGTCCTCGATGGAGTGTTCCTTCGTGGAGCGGCCGGAGTTGACGTCGATGGAAACCAGCGCTTCGGTCTGGTTGAGGATGATGTAGCCGCCGGACTTCAACGTCACCTGCGGCTGCAGCATCTTGTCGAGCTGCGCCTCGATGCCGTTGCGGGCAAAGATCGGCGAGGCGTCGCGGTAAGGCTGAACCACCTTGGCGTGGCTCGGCATCAGCATGCGCATGAAGTCCTTCGCCTCGCGATAACCATCATCGCCGGCGACGAGGATTTCGTCGATGTCCTTGTTATAGAGGTCGCGGACGGAGCGCTTGATCAGCGAGCCTTCCTCGTAGACCAGCGACGGCGCCGACGACTGAAGCGTCAGCGTGCGGACATTGTCCCACAGGCGCATCAGATATTCGTAGTCGCGCTTGATTTCCGCCTTGGTGCGGCTTTCGCCGGCCGTGCGCAGAATGACGCCCATGCCCTGCGGCACGTCGAGATCCTTGACGACGTCCTTGAGACGCTTGCGGTCCTGCGCGTTGGTGATCTTGCGCGAGATGCCACCGCCACGTGCGGTGTTCGGCATCAGCACGGAATAACGGCCGGCCAGCGACAGATAGGTGGTGAGCGCCGCACCCTTGTTGCCGCGCTCTTCCTTGACGACCTGCACCAGCAGGATCTGGCGACGCTTGATGACTTCCTGAATCTTGTAGTGCTTGCGCGGGGTGCGGCGGCGCTCGCGAATCTCTTCCAGCGCGTCTTCTGCGCCGACCGAGGTGACTTCGTCCTCGCCATTGCTGCCGTTGGACGCGTCGTCGTGATCGTCATGGTCATGATCGTCGTGATCATCATGGTCGTCGTCGCCGTTGGCAGCGGGCGCTGCCTCGGAAATGACATCGGCCTCGACGCCCTCGGCGATCACGCCTGCAGGAAGCATCTGTTCGATCTCGGCACCGTCAGTTCCGGCTTCGATCTCGTCAGCGTGGCTGTCGTCATCGCTGTGATCGGCATCGTCGGCGGTTGCGCCGTCGGCCTTGGCTTCATCGGCGCGGCCACGGTTGCGGCCACCACGGCGGCGGCGGCGGTTGCGACCGTTCTTTTCGTCGCCGTCTTCGTCATCCTCGTCGGCGTTGGCCTCTTCGGCTTCAGCGCGCAGCAGGGCCTGACGATCGGCAACCGGGATCTGGTAGTAGTCGGGGTGGATTTCGGAGAAGGCAAGGAAGCCGTGCCGGTTGCCGCCATACTCAACGAAGGCTGCCTGCAGGGATGGCTCTACCCGCGTGACGCGAGCGAGATAGATGTTGCCTTTGAGCTGTTTCTTGTCCTGGGACTCGAAATCAAATTCTTCAATACGATTACCGCGTACGACGACGACGCGGGTTTCCTCCGGGTGGGAGGCGTCGATAAGCATCTTGTTGGGCATTATGAGCTGTCTCCACGGCGCAAACAGACCGGGGCAGTGGCGATCTCTCGCGGCTGCCTGAAGCGGTTCTGATAGTTGCGCCGGATAAATGTGAGGTCGCATCGCGCGTCGTATGCCGAATGCACGCCCGGGCCGCGGCCATAGCGGCGCGGTTTCTTCCAGGCGGGGGCATTATCAGGCTTTCGATCATCGCGTTACATGCGGTACCAATTTTGAACCAAGGTCCGATCGCCGGACCAGCTATTGTGCTCATACAGAGCCGGCCAGGGAAAGTTTGGCCGTTTTCCTCACGCCAGAAGTCCCATGAGATCGGGAAGCTTCTGCAAGAAAATTCTTTTGGAAACACCTGAGCCTGAACTGGTTGGCTCTGCATGCGCGCCCTGTGCCGTTATGAAACGGCGGGCGGAGGCAGGCTGCAACGACCACAGGCTAGAGTGATCCAACTCTGCTTTTATGATTTGATACAGATCATGGCAACCCGTATTCGTCTCCCGGCTATCGAACGCTACCTGGAAGGGTATTGAAAGGTTTGCTTAACCATAGACCGGTACCACTCGCTCATATAGGAATTGCCGAACATCAGTAACAGTCAGGAAGCCATGCGCCCGCATGTGGACCCTCGCGGCCAGGGAGCCATTGCCAGATCAGAACTGGTGTCTGTCTGGGCACCGGTCTCGGCGTATTTCCGGACGGTGATAGGCTTTGCCGCGCTGTGCTCGGTTCTTCTTATGGCTGTCTTTCTTGGCAGCGCCGGCGCTGCCGAGGGCAGGGCTGTGCACGCCAACGGTTACAAGATGGCCGGGGACGCGTCGCGGATGCGCGTGGTGATCCGATTCGATCACGAGCCGAACCTGCGGTGGTCGCTGTTGCGCGGGCCGCATCGACTGGTTCTCGACCTTCCCGAAACCGCATTCGACCTCGACCACAGCGAATTGACGCCACGCGGCATGGTCACCGATGTCCAGTATGGCGCCCTTGATCCTGAACGCGCGCGCATCATCATCTCCTTTGACGGCCCGTTTCTGGTCGAACGTGTCGATATCCTCGATAATGACGACGGGGACGGCTACCGGCTGGTCGCCGACATCGTTGCCGGTTCGGAAGACGCGTTCGAAAAAGCAATGATCGAGCAGATCGAGGTCACCGCCTCGACGCAGACGACGCCGAAGGTCGACCGTGTGGCGCGGGCGTCGGGCGATCGGCCGTTGCGGATCGTCATCGACCCCGGCCATGGCGGCATCGATACCGGCGCGGAAGGACCATCCGGCACGCTGGAAAAGACCATTACGCTGGCGTTTTCGCTCGAGTTGAAGAAAAAACTCGAGGATAGCGGTCTCTATCATGTGTTCATGACCCGCGACCGTGACGACTTTCTGCGGCTGGACGAACGCGTCAAGATCGCGCGCCAGCACGAAGCCGACCTGCTGATTTCCGTTCATGCCGATTCCATCCGCTTGAAGAACGTGCGTGGTGCCACCGTTTATACCGTGGCCGACAAGGCGTCGGACGCGGAAGCGGCGGCCAAGGCGATCCGCGAAAACCTTGCCGACGAGATCGGCGGCATTGTCGTGGAGGAAGAGGATCAGGGCGTCGCCGACATTCTCGCCGACCTGATTCGCCGCGAGACCCAGACGTTCTCGATTCGGTTCGCGCGCTCGCTGGTCGGTGAATTGTCGTCGGCGATCCAGATGATCCCGACCAACCCGCACCGCTTCGCCGGTTTCCGCGTTCTGCGCGCGCCGGACGTGCCGTCGGTGCTGCTGGAACTCGGGTATCTGTCGAATGTGCAGGACGAAGCGCAGCTGAGAGACCCGGTGTGGCGCGAAAAAGCCGCTGACAGCATCATTTCGGCAATCAACGTGTTTGTCGCGCGCGCCCATGGGGCCGGCGGGTGACGTTGGGGGCGGCCGCAGGTTTCGTTGCACGCGCACAACACACTATGGTTTAATTGCAGAATCGCGCGTAAACGCGTTGATCTCGCCCCAATTTGCTCACAAGGGCAACACACAAGGTGGGCGATTGGATCGAATGGCCGCGCGCCTTCATGAGGCGCGGGCGCGGTCTGGTGACCCGGCGATCCGCAGACTGGAGTGGGCATGATACGTCTTATCGGATATTTCTTCGGCGTTGGCGTCGCACTTGCATTGGTGGCTGCCGCCGGCGTTGCCCTGTATATCGGCAACGTTTCCAAGGATTTGCCCGATTATGAGGTGCTGGCGCGCTACGAGCCGCCGGTGACGACGCGTGTGCATGCCGCCGATGGCGCGCTGATGGGCGAGTTTGCACGCGAGCAGCGCCTGTTCCTGCCGATCCAGGCGATTCCCGACCGCGTGAAGGCTGCCTTCCTGTCGGCCGAAGACAAGAGCTTCTATACCCATCCCGGCATCGACATCATGGGCCTTGCCCGCGCGATGGCGACCAACGTGCAAAATCTCGGCTCGGGCCGTCGGCCGGTCGGCGCGTCGACGATCACGCAGCAGGTGGCGAAGAACTTCCTGCTGGATTCGAGCGTCACCTACGACCGCAAGGTGCGCGAGATGATTCTGTCATTCCGCATCGAGCAGGCCTATTCGAAAGACCGGATTCTCGAGCTCTACCTCAACGAGATCTATCTCGGCTTCGTCTATCCCGGTTATGGCGCCTTCGGCATCGGCGCGGCGGCACTGGCCTATTTCGACAAGTCGGTGAACGAGCTGACGGTCAGTGAGGCTGCGTACTTGGCCGCATTGCCGAAAGGACCGACCAACTACCATCCGTTCCGTCACACCGACCGCGCCATCGAGCGCCGCAACTGGGTGATCGAGCAGATGGTCTCCAACGGTTATGTCGACGTTGAAGAAGGCGAGCGGGCGAAAGCCGAGCCGCTCAACGTCAATCCGCGCCGTGGCGGCACCTATCTGTTCGCCGGCGAGTATTTCACCGAAGAAGCCCGCCGCGCGATCATCTCGCGCTATGGCGAGGACGCGCTGTATGAGGGCGGCCTGTCGATCCGCACGACGCTTGACCCTGCCATGCAGGTGAAAGCCCGCAAGGCGTTGCAGAACGGCCTGGTCCGCTACGACACGCTGCGCGGCTATCGCGGCCCGATCACCACCGTCGATGTCAGTGGCGACTGGGGCGTGCCGGTCGGCGAGGTCAAGCGTCTCAGCGACGTGCCGGAGTGGCGTGTCGCCGTGGTGCTGGAATCGTCGGGCGAGGGGCTGAAGGTCGGCTTGCAGCCCGGTCGCCAGACCTCGGGCGAGCTTGCCGCCGAGCGCGAGACGGCGTTTGTATCCAAGGCGAACATGACATGGGCGCTGCGCTACACGTCGGAAGGCAAGCGTCTGCGCGCCGATTCACCTGCACAGGTGCTGAAGCCGGGCGATGTCGTCTACGTTGAAAAGTCCGGCACCGGCGACGATGCCGGCTGGCTGCTGCGCCAGGTTCCGGAAGTGTCCGGCGGCATGGTCGCCATGGACCCGCATACCGGCCGCGTGCTGGCGATGGTGGGTGGCTTCTCGTTTGCCCAGTCGGAGTTCAATCGCGCGACGCAGGCCTACCGCCAGCCGGGTTCGGCGTTCAAGCCGATCCTGTACGCGGCGGCGCTCGACAACGGCTATACGCCGGCGTCGGTGGTCATGGATGGTCCGATCAGCATTCGGGTCGGCAATCAGGTGTGGGAGCCGAAGAATTACGGTGGCGGGTTCGCCGGGCCGTCGACGCTGCGTGAAGGCATCGAACGCTCGCGTAACCTGATGACCGTGCGTCTTGCCAACGACATGGGCATGAATCTGGTTGCCGAATATGCCGAACGGTTCGGTGTCTACGATAAGATGCTGCCGGTGCTGGCGATGTCGCTGGGGTCGGGCGAGACCACGGTGATGCGCATGGTCTCGGCCTATGCGATCATGGCCAATGGCGGCAAGCACATCACGCCGTCGCTGATCGACCGTATCCAGGACCGTTACGGCAAGACCGTCTTCAAGCACGACCAGCGTCAGTGCGAAGGCTGCAACGCCCCGGCCTGGGACGGACAGAGCGAACCTGAACTGGTCGACAACGCCGAGCAGGTTCTTGACCCGATGACCGCCTACCAGATCACCTCGATGATGGAAGGCGTGATCAAGCGCGGCACCGCGACGACGCTGGCCGAACTCGGTTATCCGATGGCTGGCAAGACCGGCACCACCAACGATGCCCGTGACGTCTGGTTCGTCGGCTATACGCCTGACCTCGTCGTCGGCCTCTATATGGGCTTCGACCAGCCGCGCAGCCTCGGTGACGGGGCGACCGGCGGTGGCCTTGCCACGCCGGTGTTCAAGGAATTCATGAAGGACGTGCTGAAGGACAAGCGCCCGGTCGGGTTCCGCGTTCCCGAAGGCATGCGCATGATGGCCGTGGACCGCAAAAGCGGCATGCGCGCAGCAGACGGCGCAGCGGGTTCGATCGTCGAGGCCTTCAAGCCAGGCACCGGACCGGCGGATTCGTACTGGGTGATCGGGATGGACGCGGTCGAGGCGGCCGAGCGCGCCCGCGTGATTTCCCCACAGGCCAGCGAGGCGATCAGCTCCGGCTCAGGCGGGCTCTACTGAGCCTCACAGGGTTTCCAAACAAAAACGCCGGGTGATGAACCCGGCGTTTTTTATGGCGATCACTGTGTCTGCGTCAGCTGGCGGCAGGCACGATTTCCACCTTCGAGTTTGCTTCCGCTACTGCCAGCGCCGTCATGTTGACGACCCCGCGCGACGTCACCGATGGCGTCAGGATGTGGGCAGGCCGCGCCGCGCCAAGCAGGATCGGGCCGACATGCAGCGCATCCGTCATCGTCTTGATCGTCGTCAGCGTGATGTTGGCGGCGTCGAGGTTAGGGAACACCAGCAGGTTGGCTTCGCCCGACAGCGTTGAGTGCGGGTAGACGCGGTGGCGCAGCGCCGCCGACAGCGCGGCATCGCCATGCATTTCGCCGTCCGCTTCCAGCTGCGGCGCGATTTCACGCAAGATCGCGGCAGCGTCGCGCATTTTGCGTGCACTGGCCGAATCGCGTGAGCCGAAATTGGAGTGCGACAGCAACGCGGCTTTGGGAGTCAGGCCAAAACGGCGGATTTCCGCAGCCGCCAGAACCGTCATTTCCGCGATGTTCTCGGCGGTTGGATCGACCGATACGTAGGGGTCGGTGAAGAACGTCGCGCCACGCTGGGAAATCAGGATCGACAGCGCCGACAGGTTCGACACGCCGGCCTGCCGGCCGATGATCTGGTCGACATTGCGCAGATGGCGCTCGTAGCGTCCCTCAAGGCCGCAGATCATCGCGTCGGCTTCGTCGCGCATCATCGACAGCGCGGCAATCACCGTGTTGCTGGTGCGCACCATGGTGCGTGCCGCCTCCGGGGTGACGCCTCGCCGCCCGCACAGGCGGATCAGCAGATCGACATAGTCGCGATAGCGCGGATCGTCCTCGGGATTGACGATCTGGAAGTCGGTTTCCGGCTTGATTTTCAGGCCGTAGCGCTTCAGCCGGGTCTCGATGACATGCGGACGGCCAATCAGGATCGGCCGGGCGATGCCTTCTTCCAGCACGATCTGCGCGGCGCGCAGCACACGCTCGTCCTCGCCATCGGCATAGACGACGCGGTTGGCGGTCGCTTTCTTGGCTGCCGAAAACACCGGCTTCATGATCAGGCCGGAGCGGAAGACGAAACGGCTCAGCGTCTCGACATACGCTTCCATGTCTTCGATCGGGCGCGTCGCGACACCGGTCCTGCTGGCGGCCTCCGCGACGGCTGGCGCGATGCGCAGGATCAACCGTGGATCGAACGGCGAGGGGATGAGGAAGTTCGGTCCGAAGATCGGCGTTTCGTCGGAATTGGCGCGTGCGGCGATATCGGACGGCTCTTCGCGCGCCAGCGCTGCGATGGCGCGCACGGTCGCCATCTTCATTTCTTCGTTGATCGCCGTCGCCCCGACATCAAGCGCACCGCGGAAGATGTAGGGAAAGCAGAGAACGTTGTTGACCTGATTGGGGAAATCCGAGCGTCCGGTGCAGATCATCGCGTCAGGCCGCGCGGCGCGCGCCACGTCGGGCATGATTTCGGGTGTCGGGTTGGCCAGCGCCAGAATCAGCGGCATCTCCGCCATTTCGGCCAGAAGCTCCGGCTTCAGCACGCCGGCAGCCGACAGCCCGACGAACACGTCGGCGCCGCCGATGACATCGGCGAGTTCGCGGGCGTTGGTGTCCTTGACGTAGGGGTCCTTCCAGCGGTCCATTTCTTCGACGCGGCCCTTGTAGGCGACGCCGAACCGATCGGTGACCCAGATATTGTCGTGTTTTGCGCCGAGCGACACCAAAAGGTTGAGGCAAGCGAGTGCGGCCGCACCAGCGCCCGAGGTGACGATCTTGGCGTCCTCGATGCGTTTGCCGGCCAGTTCGAGGCCATTGAGGATGGCTGCGGCGACGATGATCGCGGTGCCATGCTGGTCGTCGTGGAAGACCGGGATCGACATCCGCGCCTTCAGCTGCTCCTCGATCTCAAAGCACTCCGGTGCCTTGATGTCTTCGAGGTTGATGCCGCCGAAAGTCGGTTCGAGCGCGGCGACGGTGTTGACCATGTGGTCGATTTCGGTGGCATTGACCTCGATGTCGAAGACGTCGATGCCGGCGAATTTCTTGAACAGGACTGCCTTGCCTTCCATCACCGGCTTGGAGGCCAGCGCACCGATATTGCCGAGGCCGAGCACGGCGGTGCCGTTGGAAATGACACCGACGAGATTGGCGCGGGCGGTGTAGAAGGCGGCGGTCGCGGGGTCGTCCTGAATGGCGAGGCAGGGGGCGGCGACGCCGGGCGAATAGGCCAGCGCCAGATCGCGCTGGTTCCCCAGCGGCTTCGTTGCCTGTATCTCCAGCTTACCGGGCGCTGGATAGCGATGGTAAAACAGTGCGCTTTGGTCCAGATCCGACAGCTTGGACTGCGTCTCGTTCTTCGACACCTCGAATGGCCCCTTCCTTTGTAAAATTTGTCTCCATGGGTGTAGCACGATAATCGCGGCGCGTTGGAGACGCCGTGTCGCGATCCGAGCCTATTATCTGTCGAAAGAGATTATCCCCAAAGCGCTGTTGTCGGCGGTGACACCAGCGCGCCATCGTAGACCAGCCCCGGCTCGCGGTCGCGCGCCAGCAAAAGCGGCCCGTCGAGATCGACGAAGTCGGCATCCTGCGCCAGCAGCACCGCAGGGGCCATCGCCAGCGAGGTGCCGACCATGCAGCCGACCATCACGCCGAAGCCGAGCCCGCGCGCTTTGGCGTGCAGGTGCAGCGCCTCGGTGAGGCCGCCGGTCTTGTCGAGCTTGATGTTGATGACGTCGTAGAGGCCGAGCAACTGCTCCAGCCGGTCGGTGGTGTGGACGCTCTCGTCGGCGCAGATCGGCACCGGATGGGGAATGCGGGCGAGAATCGCGTCCTGGCCTGCCGGCAGCGGCTGTTCGATCACCGCAACCCGATGGCGGGCGGCGACCAGCAGATGGTCGCGAATGTTGGCGTCGGTCCAACCTTCATTGGCGTCGAGGATGATGCGGCTGCCTGGTGCGGCGCGACACACGGCTTCGATGCGGGAAATGTCGTCTTGCGTCCCGACCTTCACCTTCAGCAGCGGACGGTGCGCGTTCTCTCGCGCCTTGGCTGCCATTGCCTCCGGCTCGCCAAGGGAAATCGTGTAGGCGGTTTCGAGTGCTACCGGGGTGCTGCGGCACACAAGGCTGCTGACGGCAACGCCGCTTGCCTTGGCCTCCAGGTCCCACAGGGCGCAATCGAGCGCGTTGCGCGCTGCGCCCGGCGCCATGGCGCCCTGCAATTGCTGGCGCGTCAGGCCGGCGCAAATCTCGTGGCGCACCGCCTCAATGGACGCCGCCACGCTTTCCAGCGTTTCTCCGTAGCGGGCGTAGGGAACGCATTCGCCCCGGCCAACGTTGTCCCCGTCCTTGATCCTGCATGTGATCACGGCAGCTTCGGTCTTTGAGCCACGGGAGATGGTGAACGAGCCCGCGATTGGAAACCGCTCCGCTTCGACAAAAAGATCACGCACGATGAAAGAACCCCTTGTTGTCAACGGCTGGATCACCTTGCCAAAGTGACATCGCAAGCGCGACAGATTAAGACTGGCCTGATGTTGACCAAAGAGCCTGCCGACGCAAGCAACAACCAACCTGACGACCTCGACCACGCACCTGAGATCATCACGCGCGAGGACGGCTCGCGCACGGTCTGGACGCTTTCGGGTGTCTGGAACACGCGGTCGGTTCACCTTGTCGATGCCGAGATGCGGGCGCTTGAAAGCGGGCGGGCGCAGCGCGACATCACCATCGATATCGGCGGCATTGGCCGGCTGGATACCGCTGGCGCTTGGCTGATCGAGCGCCTCGCCGGCGCACGCATTGCGGCCGGTGCGGATGTCGCCATCGTCGGCGCTTCGTCTGCGGCGCAGATCCTGCTGCCGGCGGTGCGTCGCGCTGTGCGGCCGGCAGACGACAGAGCTGTGGAACGGCCTCCGTTCTTCGTGATTCGCTGGCTGGAGAAGCTTGGCCGGGCAATGGAAAGCGCCTGGCTGGATTTCGTCTCCGGCACCTACATCCTCGGCGCGACCATTCGCGGCGCGCAGATGAAGCTCGGGCGCGGGCATGCGGTCAATCCGGCCGCGATCTTCAACCAGATCGACCGTATGGGCGTCGGGGCGATCCCGGTGGTCATTCTGATCTGTTCGATTGTCGGGGCGATTGTCGCACAGCAGGGCGCGTATCAGCTGCGCTGGTTCGGCGCGGAAATCTTCATCGTTGATCTCGTCGGTATTCTGGCGCTGCGCGAACTGGGCGTGCTGCTGACGGCGATCATGGTTGCCGGACGCTCGGGCAGTGCGATCACCGCGGAAATCGGCTCGATGCGCATGCGCGAGGAAGTCGACGCCTTGAAGGTCATCGGCCTCAATCCTGTCGGCGTGCTGGTGTTTCCGCGCCTCGTGGCGCTGGTGATCGCGGTTCCGTGCCTCACCATCATCGCCAACGCCGCAACCCTGCTTGGGGCGATGGTCGTGGCGCTGCTCTATTCGGGAATTCAGCCGGAAGCCTTCATGGACCGGCTGCACGCCAGCGTCGATATGTCGACGATTTTCGCCGGGCTGATCAAAGCGCCGTTCATGGCGCTGATCATCGGCATCGTCGCCTCGGTTGAAGGCATGAAAGTCGGCGGAAGCGCCGAATCGCTTGGTCGCCACGTCACCTCCTCGGTGGTGAAATCGATCTTCGTCGTCATCGTTCTCGATGGCCTCTTCGCCATGTTCTACGTGGCCATCGGGTTTTAAGGGTGCACAGGTGACGGACATCAACATCGACGCGCAGCGCCAGGGTGGCGTTCCACCGCAGACCGCCGATCCCAAGGCGGATGTCGTGCTGTCGGTGCGCGACGTGACGGTCGCGTTCGGCGACAATGTCGTGCTCGACAAGCTGTCGCTCGACGTCTATCGGGGCGAAATTCTCGGCTTCGTCGGCGCGTCCGGCACTGGCAAGTCGGTGTTGATGCGTACGGTTCTGGGGTTAATTCCCAAGCGGTCCGGCACGGTCTCGATGTTTGGCCTCGACCTGGACAAGCTTGACGATCAGGACCGGGTGCAGGTGGACATGCGCGTTGGCGTGTTGTTCCAGCAGGGCGCGCTGTTTTCGGCGCTGACCGTGAAGGAAAACATCCAGGTTCCGATGCGCGAATATCTCGATCTGCCCAAGCCGCTGATGGACGAACTGGCGCTGCTCAAGCTCGACATGGTCGGCCTGTCACCCGATGCGGCGGACAAGTTTCCGTCCGAGCTGTCGGGCGGCATGATCAAACGCGCGGCACTTGCCCGTGCGCTGGCGCTCGATCCGGACCTGGTTTTCCTCGACGAGCCGACATCCGGTCTCGATCCGATTGGGGCGTCGGAGTTCGACGAACTGGTGGCGACGCTGCGCGATACGATGGGTTTGACGGTGTATATGGTGACGCATGATCTCGACAGCCTGTTTTCGGTCTGTGACCGGATTGCCGTTCTCGGCGGCAAGAAGGTGCTGGTTGATGGCACGGTCAACGACATGATGCAGGTCGAAGATCCCTGGGTGAAGTCCTACTTCCGGGGCAAGCGCGCCCGGCAGATTGATCTTTCTGCGCGCGCTGAAGTGAAATAGGAGAGGGTAGATGGAGACTCGAGCCAACTACGTCATCGTCGGCATCTTCACGCTGGTCACGGTGCTTGCCGCATTCGGGTTCGTCTACTGGACCTCCGGGCTCGGCGATCGCGTCGAAACCTCCGTCGTGCGGTTCCGTATCCCCGGCTCCGCCTCAGGTCTGGCGCGCGGCAGCGCGGTGTTGTTCAACGGCGTCAAGGTCGGCGACATCACCCGCGTGTATATCGACGTTGCCAACCCCACCGTCGCCATTGCCGACGCGCTGGTCGACCGGCTGACGCCGATCACCCAATCGACGCAAGCCGATGTCGGCCTTGCGGGTCTCACCACCGGGCAGGCCAACATCGAATTGCGCGGCGGCAATCCGTCCGAACCCAACCTGCTGGAGCTTGCGGAAGCCGAAGGCACCATCACCGAGATGGCGGCAAACCCGTCTGCGGTCAGCAATCTGCTGGAAAGCGCGCAAAACATCTTTCGCCGCACCGATTCCATTCTGACCGATCTCGAGCGACTGGCCGGCGATGCGCGTGAGCCGATCACCAAAACACTGCAGAACGTCGAGGCGTTTTCGCAGGCGCTGTCCAACAACGCCGAGGGTATCGACGCGTTTCTTGCCAGCGTGACGGCGATGTCGAAGACCCTGACCGGCGTCTCGCAGCGGCTGGATTCGACGCTCGCCGGTGCGGAAGAGCTGATCCGGGCGGTGGACAAGGAAGATGTCGCTGCTGCGATGCAGAACGTTCGCCAGTTCACGCAGCGGCTGGATGACGCCTCCACCGATCTCAACAAGATCATGGCGGATGTCAAAACCGGCGCGGCGTCGATCTCCGAATTCGCCGCAGCCGCCAACCAGACGCTGGCGCGGGTGGACACCATCGTGCAGGGCGTCGACGCTGCGTCGGTGCGCACCGCGCTGACCAATTTCGAGCAGGCCAGCGTCAGCGTGAATGCCGCCGTCAACGATGTCAGCAAGGTGACCGAAAAGATCGGCAACCGCGCCGAGGACATCGACGCGATGATCACCGATGCGCGGCAATTGGCAGAGCGGCTCAACCAGGCGTCGGTGAAGGTCGATGGCGTGTTGACCAAGGTCGATAGCCTGCTTGGATCGGATGAGGCCGGCGGCCTGATGAGCGATGCCGGGGAGACGCTGAAGGCGTATCGCAAGGTTGCCGATACGCTCAATGCGCGGATCGGGACGATCACCGACGGCCTGGCGCGCTTCTCCGGACAGGGGCTGCGCGAGGTCGAGGGACTGGTGCGCGACACGCGTCGCTCCATCACCCGTATCGAGCAGGCGGTTACCGACCTTGAACGCAATCCGCAGCGGATCATTTCGGGCGGCGCGGGCGAAGTGCGGGAATACGATGGTCGGGCGCGGCGTTGACAAGCACGGCAGGCCCCTCCAGAAATTAACGACGACTCAAACGTCCCTGCGGCGGTGGTGGATCGGAAAGTTCAGCAATGGCGAGTAACAGACTGAAAGCGTTGATGATGAGCGCGCTGCTCCTTCCGGGATGCGCAGCCCTGCCGGGTGGCGGACCAGCGCCGCTGGACACCTATGACCTGTCGGCGCAGTCCTCCGACTTGGCGGGAGCGCGCCGCTCGCGCACGCAGGTACTGGTGGCTGAACCAAGCGCGCTGAAGGTTCTGGACGGCGAGAACGTCGTCATCCGCCCGTCGGCAGGTTCGATCGAGTTTCTCAGCGGTGCGCAATGGGCCGACAGGCTGCCGCGCATCGTCCAGTCGCGTCTCGTCGAAGGTTTGCAGGCGACCAACCGCTTCGGTGGCGTCGGCCGGCCGGGCGAGGGTCTCGCCATCGACTATCAGCTTGTCACCGACATTCGCGCCTTTGAAATCCGTCTCGACGGCCAGCGGCGCGCCAATGTGGTGCTGTATGTGAAGGTGCTCAACGACCGCAACGGCGTCATCCGCGCCGCGCGCAGTTTCGAGGCGTCGGCTCCGGTGGCCGGTTCGGGCAACGATGCCTATGTCGCCGCGCTCGACCGTGCCTTTGCGCAGGCGTCCGCCGATCTGGTGCGCTGGGCAAGCGACGTCATGTAGGCATCTCTGCCGTCTTCCACGGACACATGTGCCGCCCCATTCGGGGCGGTATTTTTTTGTCCTGTCGTCCCCGCCGGTTGAAGGCAAAAAGAAAGGCGGGACCAGCCCGCCTTCCGTTGTCTATTCAAGAGGTTGTGTCGCCTATTTCAACCGGCCGCTGGCGTGGGCCAGCATGGTGAAGACCTTGCCGGTGTCGGACGTCAGGTAGGTCTGCGTCATGATGTTGTCGCGGTCGTTGCGGCCGACATCCTGCAGCAGCTTCTCGAAGTCGCGGCAATAGCGGTCGACTGCTGCCTTGAACTCCTGATCCGACTGATACTTGCGGCGGATTTCCTCGAACGTCTGCTGGCCCTTCAGCGTGTAGAGACGGCGGGTGAAGACGTTGCGCTCGCCCTTGCGGTAGCGGTCCCACAGCTCCACCGACACGTCGTGATCGATCGCACGGGCGATGTCGACGGACAGCGAGTTGAGCGACTCAACCAGATGCAGCGGCGTACGCTCCGGCGTGGTGTTCTGGCGCGGGGCTGCCGCAGGAGCGGCTTCCTCTGCCGATGCACCGCGCAGCAGGTCCTTGACCCAACCGGTCGACTGCTGCGGCTGCTCGCGTTCACGCACGGCGGTTGCCGGCGCCGCCGACAGGCTGCCGCGCAGCGGTGCGTCAACGGCAGGCGGTGCGATCCGGCGTTCCGGAACCGGCGGTGCCAGCGTCTGCGCCGGGGCAGGTGCTGCAGCGCGCGGTGCCTTGCGGTCGCTGACGTCGAACGCACGGCCGGACTTGGCGACGATGTCGGCCAGTTCCTTCAGCGCGTTGATCTGCTCGCTGACGGCGCG
>JBEBXE010000013.1:0-23828 GCA_040391705.1 Aerobium aerolatum | reverse complement strand
TCGAGATGACGGTGATCGAGCAACGCGCTGCCTCAAAAGGCAATCGCGGTCTGGTACGCACGGAAAACCGTGTCGTTAACCAGCGCGGCGAGACGGTGATGGTCTACACGCCGCTACGCCTGATGGAAGGCCCACCAGCCTCCGAATAACGGTCAGAAGATCCATAGCAAGACGTTTCGTTCGAATATTCGTACGAAGCGCCTTGCCGTACCGGTATTTCGACATGTTTCGTTCAGAAATTTGTCTGACGCCGCAAAATGCCTCTTGAATGCACCTAATGTTCGTGATCCAAATACATGTACAAATAATTCACACACAAGAACACCTTTAGGGAGTGACGCGATTCAATGGGGCCGCTTTCAGGATTGAAGGTCATCGACCTAACCGCAGTGCTGATGGGGCCGTATGCCACGCAGTTCCTGGGTGATTTCGGCGCTGATGTGATCAAGGTCGAGCCGCCCAAGGGTGATCTGGTGCGCAGCATCGGGCCGGGCCGCTCGGACAGCATGGGGCCGATCTTCCTCAACGCGAACCGGTCCAAGCGCTCGATCGTCATCAACCTCAAGACGCCGGAAGGTCTGGCGCTGCTTCTCGATCTCTGCCGCGACGCCGATGCGCTGGTCTACAATGTGCGGCCTGCGGCGATGGCGCGGCTGGGGCTGTCCTATGAAGAGGTTTCGGCGGTCAATCCGGCCATCGTCTATGCCGGCCTGTATGGCTATGGGCAGGACGGCCAATATGCCAGCCGCCCGGCCTATGACGATCTTATCCAGGGCGGCTCGACCCTCGGGCATCTGTTCATGCTCTCCGGCTCGCCGGAACCGCGCTACGTGCCGGCCGCGATCGCCGACCGTATCGTTGGCCTGACAGCGCTGAGCGGCATCATGGCCGCGTTGCTGGAGCGCCAGAGAACCGGACGCGGTCAGCGGGTCGACGTGCCGATGTTCGAAACCATGGTCGGCTTCATTCTCGGCGACCATCTTGGCGGCCTGACGTTTGAGCCGCCGGTCGGACCGGGCGGTTATCCGCGCCAGATCGCCCGCGACCGCAAGCCGTTCCGCACTTCAGACGGCTATGTCTGCGCGCTGGTCTATACCGACGACCATTGGCGGCGGTTTCTGGCGGCGATCGACCAACCCGACCTGATGGAACGCGACCCGCGCTTTGCCAGCTTTGCTTCGCGCATGGAGCATGTCGCGCATGTCTATGGCTGGCTGACCGAACTGTTCCTCACCCGCACCTCCGGCGAATGGATCGCCATGCTGGACGACAACGACATCCCGGTCATGGCGATGCACACCTTCGATACGGTGCTCAAGGACCCGCATCTGTCTGAGGTCGGCTTCTTCCAGCACGTGAAGCACCCGAGCGAAGGCGACATCATTTCGATGGCCAACCCGGTGCTGATGTCGGGCAAGCCGACGCAGACAGACCGCCTGGCCCCCCTGCTGGGCCAGCACACCATCGAGGTCCTGCGCGAAATGGGCACGGACGAGGACCGCATCACAATGCTTTTAGACAAGGGGATCGTCGCGGCTGCGACTGCGCCCGCCGAGAAGGAAAGAGGGTAGAACATGGATTTCAGTCTCACCAGCGAACAGGAAGCCATCCGCGATGCGGTCGAGCAGATCTGCGCCAAGTTTGACGATGCATACTGGCTGAAGCGCGACCGCGAGGGCGGCTTCCCGCAGGATTTTTACGATGCGCTGGCAAAAGAAGGCTGGCTCGGCATCTGTACGGCCGAAGCGCAGGGTGGCGCTGGCCTCGGCATCACCGAAGCGGCGATCATGATGCGCACAATCTCCGAATCAGGTGCGGGCATGTCCGGCGCTTCCGCCGTGCACATCAACATCTTCGGCCTCAAGCCGGTGGATATGTTCGGCACGGAAGAGCAAAAGAACCGCATGATCCGGCCGATGGCGGCTGGCCTCGAAAAGGCCTGCTTCGCGGTGACCGAGCCTAATACCGGCCTCAACACCACGCAGTTGAAGCTGCGGGCTGAAAAGCGCGGCAACCGCTATCATGTCACGGGCCAGAAGGTCTGGATTTCGACCGCTCAGGTTGCCGATCGCATTCTGCTGCTCGCACGCACCACACCACTGGAAGATGTAAAGAAGCCCACCCACGGCCTCAGCCTGTTCTACACCAAGTTCGACCGTGAACGCATCCGCGCCCGCGAAATCGAGAAGATGGGCCGCAAATGCGTCGATTCCAACGAGCTGTTCTTCGACGATTTCCAGATCCCGGAAGAGGACCTGATCGGCGAGGAAGGCCGCGGCTTTGAATACATCCTTCAGGGCATGAACCCCGAGCGCATCCTGATCGCCGCCGAAGCCGTCGGTCTTGGCATGGCCGCGCTGCGCAAGGCCAGCCAATATGCCCGCGAACGCATCGTCTTCAACCGCCCCATCGGCCAGAACCAGGGCGTCCAGCATCCGCTGGCCAAATCCTGGTGCGAGCTCGAAGCAGCCTGGATGATGGTGCTGAAGGCCGCCTGGCTCTACGACAACGGCAAGCCTGCCGGTGAAGCCGCCAATGCGGCCAAATATCTGGCCGGCGAAGCCGGCTTCGAGGCGTGCCAGACGGCGGTGATGACCCATGGCGGCTTCGGCTATGCCAAGGAATATCACGTCGAGCGCTATCTGCGCGAAGTGATGGTGCCGCGCATCGCGCCGATCAGCCCGCAGCTGGTCCTCTGCTACATCGCCGAGCGCGTGCTTGGCATGCCTAAATCCTACTAGAGCCAATCGCGATGACATTGATCCCTGCCAAAGACCTGAACCTGACGCCTCTCATCGGCGAGGGCGCGCGCGTTCTGGTCGGGCAGGGAACAGCCGAACCGCTGACGCTGACGCGTGCCTTCATGCAACAGGCCGAGAGGCTGCCGTCGTGCAGCCTCTTCATCGGCCCCACATTTTCGGACACGTTTGACACTGAGGCACCGGCGCATATCAGCTTTGAAAGCTATGGCGCGATCGGCAATGCCGCCAAGCTTGCCCGCGCCGGGCGGCTCAATATCTTCGCTGAACATTTTTCCAATCTCGCGCAGGATTTCGCCAGCGGCCAATTGCCGGTCGACACCGTCTTCCTGCAACTGCGACCGTCGCTGAAAGGCTGCGGCTACAATCTCGGTATCGCACGGGATTTCGTGATCGAGGCGGCACGCCGGGCGCGCCATGTCATCGCCGAAATCAATCCGTCGCTTCCCGCCTGTCGCGGTGGCGAGATCGGCACCGACCTGCAATTGACGCATATCGTCGAGGCAGAATATCCGCCGGTCGAAATCCCACCGGCCACCTTCGGCGACCTCGAACGACAGATCGCCGGCAACGTTGCGGCGCTCGTGCCCGATGGCGCGGTGATTCAGGTCGGCGTCGGGGCGATCCCGGCAGCCGTGCTTGGCGCGTTGAGCGGGCATCAGGATCTGGGCTTCCATTCGGGCGCCGCATCCGACGGGCTCGTCGACCTGGTGGAAGCCGGCGTCATGACCAATGCCCGCAAGGAAGTCGATACCGGCAGGTCAGTGACCGGCATTTTGCTCGGAAGCCGCAGGCTGTATGAGTTTGCCCATCGCAATCCAGCGTTTCGGCTGGCCCCGCCCCGCCAGACGCACGGCCTCGCCTATATCAGCCAGTTGTCGAATTTTTACGCCATCAATTCGGCGCTCGAGGTTGACCTGACCGGACAGGTTGGCGCGGAAACTGCCGGGGATCGGCATGTCGGCGCGGTTGGCGGACAGGTGGATTTTGTCCGGGCCGCGCGCCAGTCGAAAGGCGGCCGGGCGATCATCGCCTTTCCCTCCACCACGCGGGACGGCAAAAGCCGCATCGTGCCGCAGGTCGGCGCGGTCACATGCGCGCGGTCGGATGCCGACGCCATCGTCACCGAGCACGGCGTCGCCGAATTGCGCGGCCAAAGCCTTGGCGAACGCGCCCGGCGGATGATCGCCATTGCAGCCCCGCAGTGGCGCGAGGCACTGGACCGCGCCTGGTTTGAAAACAGGAAGGCGCTATGATTTTTGCGCGCAAGACCGGCCCTCTGGCCGGTGTCCGGATCGTCGAGATGGAAGGCATCGGCCCTGCCCCGCTGGCCGCCATGCTGCTGGCCGATCTCGGCGCTGAAGTGCTGCGCATCGAGCGCATGACGGCGGGAAGTGCTGGCATCCAGAGACCGCGCGAATTCGATTTTGGCACACGCGGACGCGTGGCGATCCCGGTCGATATCAAACACGAAGACGGCCGCGCACTGGTTCTGGACCTTGTCGCCAAAGCCGACGGGTTGATCGAGGGGTTTCGTCCCGGCGTGATGGAGCGCCTCGGTCTTGGGCCGGACGAATGCCTGGCGCGCAATCCGAAGCTTGCCTACGGCCGCCTCACCGGCTGGGGACAGACCGGACCACTTGCCAGCACAGCCGGTCATGACCTCAACTATCTGGCGCTGACCGGCGTGCTTGATCGTCTCGGGCGCGCGGGTGAAGCGCCGACGGCCCCGGTCAATCTGCTTGGCGACTATGCCGGCGGCAGCCTGTTGATGGCATTCGGCCTGCTGGCCGCCATTCTCTCCGCGCGCACGACAGGACAGGGGCAGGTTGTCGATGCCGCCATGGTCGATGGCGTTTCGCTGCTTGCCGTGCCGCTGCTGGGCCTGATCGGTGCCGGCATCCATGATCACGAACGCGGCGAAAACCTGCTCGACAGCGGTGCACCGCATTATGACGTCTACCGCTGCGCCGATGGCGAATGGCTGTCGGTTGCCCCGATCGAAACCAAGTTCAGGGCACTGCTGCTCGACGGCCTTGGCCTGGATGCGTCAAGCTTTCCCGACGTGAACGCCAAAGACAACTGGCCGGAAGCGCGCCGCCTGATCGGCGCGCGCCTTGCCGCCAAACCCCGCGCGCACTGGGTCGAGGTATTCGCCAATTCGGATGCCTGCGTCACCCCGGTGCTGAACTTCGATGAAGCGATGGCGCACGACCACAATGTCGCGCGCGCCGCGCATATCGACGTAGCGGGCAAGCTGCAGCCGGCCCCTGCGCCGCGTTTCTCGGAGACGCCGGCTGCCGTACCGGAAGCAACGCCACGCGGTGGTGCCGAGGCAACCGAGGCCGCCGCCCTCTGGGGCATCGAAACGAACCGCATGGAGGCGCTGAAAGCCTCCGGCGTGGTGGGTTGAAATCTAGTCAGGCGCTCGAAGGTTGAGCGTCAATATCAGCATGGGAGTGTAGCTAAGTGGCCGGTCTTTATTACGAGGAATTCGAAGTCGGTAAGGAATATGCGCATCCGCTGACCCGTACCGTCACCGAATATGACAATATGTCGTTCAGCCTGATGACGCTGAACCCGCAGCCCCTGCATATCGATCACCATTTTTCGGAACAGACCGAGTGGGGCAAGCCGCTGTTCAACAGCCTGTACACGCTGGGCATCATGATCGGCATGTCGGTTCAAGACACCACGCTCGGCACCACCATCGGCAATCTCGGCATGAGCGACGTGCGCTTCCCGAAGCCGGTTTTTGCCGGCGATACGCTGCGCTCGCGCACGAAAATCCTCAGCAAGCGTGAAAGCGCCTCGCGTCCCACAGCCGGCATCGTCGAATTCGAGCATACCTGTCTCAACCAGAAGGACGAAGTCGTGGCGATCTGCCGTCGCATGGGCCTGATGCACAAGAAGCCGGTGGCGTGATGCGCTCCATCCTGTTCGTTCCGGGCGACAGCCCGCGTAAATTCGCCAAGGCCATGGGCACCCAGGTTGATGCACTGGTGCTGGATCTGGAAGATTCCGTTGCCGCATCGGAAAAAGCTGCCGCGCGCGGCACCGTTGCCGACATGCTCAAATCCGACCGGGCCGGGAAAATCCTGATCGTGCGCATCAACGCCTATGACACCGGGATTACGCTTGATGATCTGGCCGCCGTGATGCCGCATGCGCCGGACGCGGTGATGTTGCCGAAGTGCCGGGGCGGTGCCGACCTCGACCTGCTCGATCACTATCTGAGCGCGCTGGAGGCGGCCAACGGGCTTGAGCGCGGCACAACCGGGATTATCGCCGTAGCGACGGAAAGCGGCGAATCGGTGCTTGGCCTCTCCACCTATCGCCCGCATCCACGTTTGCGTGGCCTGCTGTGGGGCGCGGAAGACCTGATCTCCTCGATCAATGCCACCGGCAATCGTGACGGCGAGGTCTATAGCGGACCGTTCCTGCTGGCACGCAATCTGTGCCTGATGGCCGCATCTGCCGTTGGCGTACCCGCCATCGATACGGTGTGCACCAATCTCGGCGATCTCGATTATGTGGCAGCGGAAGCCCGTGCGGCGCGGCGCGACGGTTTTTCGGCCAAGGCGGTCATCCATCCCAACCACGTCGACCCGGTCAATGCTGCGTTCCAGCCGACCGAGGCGGAGATTGTCTGGGCTCGTATGGTGATCAAGACGTTCGCCGACAATCCCGATCAGGGCGTGGTGAATATCGACGGCATGATGATCGACAAGCCACATGAACGTGCGGCACAGAAGATCCTGGCGATGGTCGACTGATCCTGCAGATATCAGGCCGTGGAAATTAGAGGAACGAGAACAGCATGACCACCGCTGACGAGGATGTGTCGCAAGGGTTCTGGACCGCGACACGTGTTGCAGCGCTGGTTGTGCTGATCGGATTCCTTTGCAATTTCGTCGCGCGTGGCGTCGTCGACACCTATCTGGTGTTCATGTTGCCGCTGGAGGCTGAGTTCGGCTGGAGCCATGCCGATCTCACACAGGTCTATTCGGTCTATCTGCTGACGCTCGGCCTGTTTTCGCCATTTACCGGAATGATCCTCGACAGCTGGGGGCCCCGCGTTTCCTATCTGTCGGGCGGTGCGCTCATGGTCGGCGCCATGCTGGTCGCCTCCCAGACAACGCAGATCTGGCACCTTTACCTGGCAGTCGGCATCATGTGCGGCATGTCGGCGTCGCTGATGGGCATGGTGCCTGCCGCCGCCCTCGTCGGCCGCTGGTATGACCGCAACATGAGTGTCGGCGTTGCGCTGGCCTATGCCGGCTTTGGCTCCGGCATGCTGGCCGTGGTTCCGCTGGCACAGGTCGGCATCGAGGCCTATGGCTGGCGCGAAACCTATCGCATCATGTTCTGGTGCCTGCTGGTGGTGGTGCCGATCCTTGCCCTCTTGCCGTGGAAACGCATTGCCAACGGTGCACCGGGCAATCCGCGCGCCGCGGTGGCTCGACGGCCACGGCACAACCCCGATGCATCGGGCCAGCCGGTTTCACAATGGACGGTACGCAGCGCCATCCGCACGGTGGAATTCTGGCTGCTGGTGCAGGCGTTCTTCTTCACTGCCGTGGCCGCCTATCTGACCTCAATGCAGGTGATCGCCTTCCTGATCGACCGGGGCTTCCCGGCAATCGAGGCCGCGCTTGCCTTCGGTGTCGCCGGCATGCTGTCGATCGCCGGCGTGATGACCTCCGGATGGGCGACCGTGCGTTTCGGCATTCGCCGCTCGACGGTGGTGTCCTTCGCCGGCACGTTTCTGGGCATTCTCGGATTGTGCGTATTTGCCATCTGGCCGCACCCTGTCTGGGTGCTGGTCTATGTGCTGGCGTTCGGCACCAGCCAGGGCGCGCGCGGCCCCGTCATCAGCGCCGTGAACGCGCGCATTTTCGCCAACGGTCGCGTCAGCTCGATCTATGGCCTGATCTTCATGCTGATGTCGTTCGGCTCGGCCACCGGTGCATGGCTGTCCGGTTTCCTGCACAGCCTGACCGGCGATTACACCGTTGGCTTCTTCGTTGCAGCGCTGACCGTTGGTCTGGCGGTTGCCCCGTTCACGCTGACACGCAGGCTGGTCGATGCCCGCGAATTGCCACCGCCAAACGCCTGAGGGCTTTGCCGCAGATTGCGGCAAAGCCCTCAGCTATGGATCGCGTCGATACTAAGCGGCTTACGATGACGCTGCGACGCTCTCCAGCGTGAAGACCGGCACTGCGACACCGTTCTTCTCGTCCCGGAACTGCACCCGGACCCGTTGCCCGATGGCGATGTCGTCGGGGTCGCAATCGACGATATTGGTGAAGATGGAAATGCCTTCATCCAGAGTCACGTAGCACGGCACCTGCCCGCCACCGCGCCGCATCACCGTGAACGAGTAGATCGTGCCCGTACCGGACGCTTCCACCCACTCCGTTTCACCTGCCCCGCAATGCGGGCAATGGCTGCGCGGATACCAATGGTGCGTGCTGCAATCGTCGCAGCGCTTGATCAGCAACTTGCCTTGCGCAGCAGCGCGCCAGAAAGGCGCCGTCTCGGCGTTGCCGAAGGTTTGCGGGTCAAGTCCTTCCGCTTTGTTGTCGCCAGCCATCACGCTTCCCTTTCCAGAATAACCACACTGCCCGCATGGCGGAAGCCGAGCGAACCGCCGATGCCGCTTGCCACCGCGAGATCGCAATTGGCCACCTGCACTGCCGGATGCGCTTCACCGCGCAACTGGCGCACCGCTTCGATGATCTTGGTCATCCCGCCGCGATTGTTGGGATGGTTGTTGCACAAGCCGCCACCGTCGGTGTTGAACGGCAAACGGCCAACGCCGGAAATCAGATTGCCGTCGGCGACGAATTTGCCGCCCTCCCCCTTGGCGCAAAAACCCAGATCTTCGATCTGCATCAGCACCGTGATCGTGAAGGAATCATAGATCGAGGCATATTTGATATCGGCTGGAGTAATCGCCGCTTCTTCAAACGCCCGCGATCCGGCAGCAGCCACGGCTGAATAGGTCAGGTCGACCCGACCACCATTCTGCCCCTTCATCGCCTCGCCCATGCCGATTACGCCAATGCGTGGGCGGTTGAGCTTGGCCGCCACTTCAGCGCTGGTCACGACCAGCGCCCCACCACCATCGGTGATGACGCAACAATCCAGGCGATGCAGCGGATCAGCTACCAGCGGCGAATTCACCACCTCCTCAACCGTCACCAGATCGCGCAGCAAGGCGCGTTCGTTGTGCTGCGCATGATGCGAGGCGGCAACTTTCACCCACGCCAGCTGCTCGCTGGTGGTGCCGAACTCATACATGTGGCGCTTGGCACACATGGCGTAGGAGCCGGCGATCACGTTGCCATAGGGCAGCTCGAACGGAATGTCGGGCTGCGCATGGTGGTAGGGACGGACCATCGTGCCGGTCTGCGCCCCCTCGGCGCGCGGCCTGCCCCCGAGCGTGATCAGCGCGACACTGCATTTTCCGGCCTGGATCGCTTCCACCGCATGGGCGACATGGATCATGTAGGAACAGCCGCCGGTATCGGTGGTGTCGATATGGCGCAGCTTCAGGTTGAGATAGTCGACGATGGCGAATGCCCCGAGCCCCGGCATGTCATTGCCACAGAAGAACCCGTCCACATCATTCAACCCAAGCCCCGCATCGGCCAGCGCGCCGAGCGCTGACTCCGCGTGAAGCTGGGCGATGGTCTTGTCTGTTGCCAGACGCGTGGGATGCTCGTAAGCGCCCATGATATAGGCGCGACTTTGTCGTTTGGTCATGGATTGTCCCGTCACTCTCAATTCTGTCCGGCCTGAAAATCAGCCAGTTTAGCGCCGCTGTCGGCCATCTGGCGCAGCAACGGTGCCGGACGCAGACCCTCGTCGCCGAGCCGGTCGGCCAGAGCGTCAAGTGCATCGGCCACGACCTTGAGGCCGCAGGCCTCAGCATAGTGCATGGGGCCGCCGGTGCTGCGCGGCCAGCCATAGCCGTGCAGATAGACCACATCGATATCGCCAGGGCGTTCGACCACGCCTTCGTCCAGCACACGGAAGCCTTCGTTGATCAACGGGAACAGCAGCCGCTGGTGAATTTCCTCGCGGCTGACCGTACGCTGGCTGACGCCAAGCCGTTTCGCCACGCCGGCAACCATTTCGGTGACAGCAGGATCGTCGACGCCCTCGCGCGCACCTTCCGGATAAAGGTAGTAGCCCTTGCCGGTCTTCTGGCCCCAGCGGCCGGCATCGGCGATGGTGTCCACCGGCTCCATCCGTTCGCCACGGGCCTGACGCAGACGCCAGGCGACGTCGACACCGGCAAGATCCTGCATCTGGCAAGGCCCCATGCGGAAACCGAAGTCGGTCAGCACCGTATCGATTTCGCGCGGCGAACAGCCTTCCAGCAACAGCTTTTGCGTCTCCACCGTGCGCAGCCACAGCATGCGATTGCCGACGAAACCGTAGCAGACACCAACGACGACCGGCACCTTGCCGGTCTTGCGGGCAAGGTCGACCACCGTTGCCAACGTTTCGGCAGACGTGGCCTCACCACGAACGATTTCCAGCAGCTTCATCACATTGGCCGGGCTGAAATAGTGCATCCCGACGACGCGATCCGGACGATCCGTGACCTGCGCCATTTCATCGATGTTCTGATACGAGGTATTTGACGCGAGAATCGCGTGTTTGGGCGCGAATTTCGCCAGATCGGCGAAGATTTTCTTCTTCAGGCCCATGTCTTCGTAGACCGCCTCGATGACGAGGTCGACGTCGGCGACACCCTGTTCGAGACTGGTCGACCAGTTGAAACAGGCATGCGCGGCAGCGGCTGCCGCAGCCGACATCCGGCCACGCTTGACCTGATCCTCATAGTTTTGCGCGATACGACCTTGAGCAGCCTTCAGGCCCTCCTCAGCCGAGTCGATCACCCGCACCGTATAGCCGGCATTGGCCAGTGTGATGGCGATGCCACCGCCCATGGTGCCGGCACCGATCACAGCGACCGTCTTGACTGCTGCACGTGGTGTCTCGCGGGTGACACCGCTGACGTGATTGGACGCCCGCTCAGCCACGAATGCGTGGATCATCGCCTGCCCAACCGGGCTGGTGCGCAATTGCGTGAAAGCCTCGAACTCGCGCACCAGCGCGTCATCAAAGCTGCGATCGAACGCATCGGCGACAGCCGCGATCGACGCCTTGGTGGCGTCCTTGCCATCGCGCGCCAGTTCGGCAGCCTTGGCCTCAAACGCTGCCCGAGCCTCCTCAAGCGAAGCCGCCGCACCCTGCGCCGTACGATCCCGCACACGCGGCAGCTTCTGACCGCTATCAGCCAGATTGCGCACCAGTTGAAACACTTCATCCATCAGGCGGTCGCCAGCCACCACGGCATCGACTGCACCGAGCTTCAACGCTTCGTCAGCGCTGATCGGCTTGCCGGTGACAATCATCTCCACTGCCTTGGCCGCACCGACAAGACGCGGCAGACGCTGCGTGCCGCCTGCCCCCGGGATCAAGCCGAGCGTCGTTTCCGGCAAGCCAACCTTGATGCCAGCCTGCGCGACGCGGCCGTGACAACCGAGCGCAATCTCAAAGCCGCCGCCAAGCGCAAGGCCCTGCATCGCCGCCACGACCGGCTTGGTCATGCCTTCGACATAGGCCAGAAAATCACCGATGGTCGGTCCGGTACGCGGCATGTTGATCAGCTTGATGTCGGCCCCGGCGATAAACACCTTGCCGGTGCCGGTCAGCACCACGCCGCGCACCGCCGGGTCGTCATTCGCCGTGCGGATCAGTTCGTTCAAACCGAGCCGCACATGCGGCGACAGGGCGTTGACGGGTGGATTATCCACCCGCAGCACCGCAATCGCATTGACGACCTCGTAGACTATTCCTTCAGCCATTCGGCTTCCTCCCTCGTGCAGCACCGCGCGTCCGACGTGACGCACAGAAACGCTGCGATGCGTTGATGTGGTGTCAGGCTGCGGCGCGTGCCGGCGTCGGCTGCAGCTTGCGGATCCGCTGGCGCTGACGAGCCGGCGACCCAAGCCAGGCGTTGAGCTGCATGATCCGCTTCACGTAGAGGCTGACATCGCACTCATGCGTGTAGCCAATCGCGCCGTGCATCTGGATCGCGCCGCGCGCCGCCATGAAGGCAGCGTCGCCGCAACGGCTCTTGC
The DNA here is from genome assembly GCA_040391705.1 of Aerobium aerolatum. GTDB lineage: Bacteria > Pseudomonadota > Alphaproteobacteria > Rhizobiales > Rhizobiaceae > Aerobium > Aerobium aerolatum_A. Next base: position 11,905 of record JBEBXE010000013.1, on the reverse strand, counting down.
AGGCCGCGATCCGCGCCACGCTTTGCGCATCGCCTTCGGCATACAAACGCGCTGCGTTGGACAGCACCGAATTTGCCAGCTCGAGCTGAACGAAAATCTCGGTAGCGGCGAACTGCAGCACCTGAAAACTGCCGATCGCATGGCCGAACTGCTTGCGCTCGCGCAGATAGTCGAGCGTCAGCTTGAACACCGCCTCCGCAGCGCCAACCATTTCTGCCGAAACCGCAAGCCGCGTGAGGTCGAGCACTTTATTCAGACAGGCAGCGCCGTTGTCGGGAGTTGCTATCACCGCGTCATCGGCAAGCACTACGCCGTCCAACACCACGCTGGAATATTCGGTCTTGTCGACGCCGGTTGCCGAATGCACGCTCAATCCGGCGGTGCCGGCTGGCAGCCAGGCAAGCAGCACGCCGCCTTCGGCCTTGGCAGCAACGATGATGGCATCGGCCTTGCTCGCCCATGGCACGAACCGCGCCGTGCCATCGATTACCCAGCCTTTGCCGCCGCGCTGTGCCACCGGCCCGCAATCGCCGGCATCCACACCGCCGCTGGCACCCTGCCAGGCCAGCGTCGCAACGGTTTCACCTGAAGTGAGCTGCTCCAGCTGCGCGTTGAATGCGGCATTGGCCGCCTCCGCCAGGATGCCTGCTGCCATTACGCCGCTTGCCAGCACCGGCTCGGGCAATACCTTGCGGCCGAGCTCGCGGTGCAACGCGACCAGATCGCTCGCATCGAGCTCGCCTTCCGACATCGGCATCATGCCGACCCAGCCGAGATCGCAGAGCTGCTGGTAGAATGCGCGATCAAACGATCGCTCCTCGGCGGAGGCGCGAATCTCGGAAATCGCGCGCGCTGCCAGAAAATCTTCTGCGTTGGACCTCAGGATGCGCCGGTGTTCCGGCTCATACGTCGTGATTGCCTTTGCGAACATGCATGTTCCCCTTCTCAAGTTGCGAATTTTATTGCATGCACTTTTTAGATGGTCAACAATACGAATAGTGTTTTAATATGTGAATAGACCGCGAGGAGGGTTTATGGCGGATTTTAATTTTGCGGGCGCGTCGGTTTTCGTCGCAGGGGGAACCAGCGGCATCAATCTGGGCATCGCCGATGCCTTCGCGGCGGCTGGCGCGCATGTTGCCGTGATGAGCCGCACCGCGCAAAATGTAGCCACCGCCGTCGCCCAAATCGAGCGCCATGGCGGCAAGGTACTCGGACTTGTCGGCGATGTCCGCCACATGGACCAGGTACAGGCCGCCATGAAGACGGCCCATGACGCGCATGGAGCATTTGACGTTCTGGTGTCGGGTGCGGCGGGCAATTTCCTCTGCCCGGCGGTCGATCTGTCGCCCAACGGCTTCAAGGTCGTGATCGACATCGACCTGAACGGCACCTTTCATGTGATGCGCGCAGGCTTCGACTATGCCCGCAAGCCGGGCGCGTCGTTCATCAATATTTCCGCGCCGCAATCCACCTCGCCGGCACCGATGCAGGTGCATGTCTGCGCCGCCAAGGCCGGGCTGGATCAGGTGATGCGCGTTCTGGCAATCGAATGGGGCGAGCACGGCATACGGGTCAATTCGATCATGCCGGGGCCCATCGAAGGCACGGGCGGGCTGGACAAATTGCTGGCCGAAACCGAGCGCAGCCAATTCGAAGGGCGGGTTCCGCTGCGACGCGTCGGCCAGAAGCAGGACGTCGCCAATATGGCGCTGTTCCTCGGCTCGCCGCTGGCCAGCTACGTCACCGGTGCCCTGATCCCTGTCGATGGCGGCACCTCTCTGCTTGGCGGCCGCAACTATGCGGGTGAACCGCAGCCAACCCCGCGCGCATAAATTATCGGAAGGCGAGAAACCATGTCACAACAAGCTGCTGTCGAAGTCTCCAACGAACAGGCTCTGAGCGTTTCGCAGGAAGGCGGCGTCACCATCTGGCAGATGAACCTGCCGCATCTGCGCAACCCGCTGTCGGTCGAGCTGAAAACCGCGTTTGCCGAGAATATCGAGATTTTTGCCAATGATCCAACGCAGCGCGTGCTGGTCATCACCGGCAAGGACGCAGCGTTCTGCGCCGGCGGCGACCTGCGCACCATGGACAGCACGCCCGGCACGGTGGCCACGCGCGAGCGCATGCACATGTCGCACAGCTTCGTGCGCCGCTTCACGCGGGTGGAGAAGCCGATCATTATGGCCGTCAACGGTGCTGCCGTCGGCGCCGGCTCGTCGCTGGCGATGCTGGGCGACATCATTGTCGCGTCCGAGTCCGCCTATTTCGCCGCCGGCTTCCCCCGCGTTGGCGTTCTGCCCGATCTCGGCCTGCTGTGGACGCTGCCACGCGTGATCGGACTTGCACGCGCGAAGGATTTCGTCCTAAGCAATCGGACCTATACCGCGCAGGAGGCGCTGCAAATCAGCATGGTGAGCCGCGTGCTGCCGGATGAAGGCTTTCTCGATCAGGTGAAAGAGCTTGCCGCCAGCATCGCGCGCGGTCCGGGCGTCTCCCTCGGCCTGTCGAAACTGATGATGGACACCGGCCTGAACGACACGCTGGATGCCTATCTCCTGCGTGAGGAAATGGCGCAGGCGGTAGTGTTCGGCACTGACGATTTTCTTGAAGGCACGCGCGCGTTCCGTGAGAAGCGCAAACCCGTCTTCACTGGTAAATGACATGACAATCCCTGCGCGGTCGTTCACAGTTCGACGACGCCTCAGCAAACGAAGCGGTAGTCAGATCTAGAATGAAAGAAACCAAGACAACGCAGCATGCAACGCCTCGCTCCGTCGACCGGCTGCTTGCCATTCTGGAAGTCCTGGCCGAGGAGGGTGAGGGACTGACCCTTGCCGTCCTCAGTCGGCACATGGAAACGCCGAAGAGCAGCGTGCTCAACCTTATGCGCGCGCTGACCCAGTCCGGTTATGTCGACCATGTCGGCGGCGTTTACCGTCTTGGCGGCCGGTCGTTCGGCCTGGCGTCGGCGATTGTCGCACGCAGGCGCTTTCCGGAAGCAGCGCTGCCGGCGCTGCACCGGCTGGCGGAAGCCACGCAGGAAACTGCGCTGATCTGCGAGATCGCGCCGGGTGGGGAAGAATTCACCTATATCGCCAAGGCCGAATCCAACCAGGCGCTGCGGTTTGCAGCGACCGTCGGTGATCGTCGCCCGCTTTATGCCACGGCAGGCGGCCTGATCTTGCTCGCCTACCTGCCCAAGCGTTTTGTCGATGACTATCTCAACCGCACCCCGTTCCACAAACTGACCCCGCACACCAAGACCAAGCGCTCGGAAATCGAGGCGCTGCTGCAGGAAGTGCGCGAGCGCGGCTATGCGCTGACCGTCGGGGCGTCGACGCTCGGCCTGACTGGCGTCGCGGCACCTATTTTCGGCAGTGGCGGACTGGTCGGCGGCATCGTTCTGGGCGTGCCCACGGAACGCTTCCAGCTCGACAGCGAGCGCCTGATCGCCGAAACCGTCGCAGCAGGCCGCGAGGTCTCCCAGATCCAGGGCCAGCTCAGCGAAACCCAGTCGATCTGACTTTTCCGACGTCAACATCTTGCAAAAAAGGAGCGGCCCGAAAGCCGCTCCTTTTTTATGTCAGCAGAATTTGAGAATTCGGTGAGAACGGTTCCTGTTTCCCAGCGAAAACAGGAACCGTCTCCTACCAGATTTACATCATCCGGTTTGGCAACACCATGATGATCTCCGGGAACACCGTCAGCAGCACGACCACCACAACCTCGGCGCCGATGAACCACGTCAGGCCCCGGAAGATCGTGCCGAGACTTACCTTGTCTCCGACGATCCCCTTCACCACGAAGGCGTTCAACCCCACCGGCGGCGTAATCAGGCCGATCTCGATGAACTTGATCACCATGATCCCCATCCAGACCTTCTCGTAGCCGGCCGCCTCAAAGAACGGCAGGAAGATCGGCACGGTCAAAAGCAGCAGGCCGATCGGATCGAGGAACATGCCCAGGATCAGATAGATTGCTCCGACGAACAGCAGCAGCAACAGTGGGCTGTGCGCCATCGTTTCTGCAAGCCCAGCCATATATTGCGGCAGGCCTGCAAAGGTCAGGAACCGACTGAAGAAGATTGCCCCGAACGAGATGAACAGGATCGTCGCCGTGCTCTTGAGCGCTTCGACCACCGACGCGCTCATCACCGGGAATGTCAGATTCCGGTTCATCGCGGCCATCACCAGCGCTGCAAACGCGCCGACAGCTGCTGCTTCCGTCGTGGTGGCAAGACCGCTATAGAGCGAAACGATCACGATCATGATCAGAACCGGCAGTTGCCAGGTTGCTGCCAGCGCCTTGAAACGTTCGCCCCAGGTGACCTCTTCCTTGATCGCCGGAGCCAGGTCCGGATTCCAGCTGCAGCGGGCAACAATCATGATCGCGTAGATGACTGCGGTCAGAATGCCCGGCAGAATACCGGCGATGAACAGCTTGCCGATCGAGGTTTCGGTCATCATGCCGAAGATGATCAGCATGATGCTCGGCGGGATCAGCGAACCGAGCGTCCCGGCCGCCGCGACCACACCGGTGGCAAGGCCAGGATTGTACCCATAGCGGTCCATTTCAGGCAGGGTGAGACGCCCCATCGAGGCGGCCGTTGCCATGCTGGAGCCCGATGCTGCGGCAAAGCCGGCGCAGCCGAAATTGGTTGCGACGGCAAGCCCGCCGGGCAGCCACGAAAACCACAGCCGCATCGTCTTGAACAAGCTTGCGGTCAGTCCCGAGTAATAAGCGATGGAGCCCATCAGCAGGAACATCGGGATGGAGGACAGTTCCCACTTCGCAACGAACGCATACGGCATGCTGCGCGCTGCGCCATATACGGCGTCGAAGCCGCGAATAAACCCGATGCCAACCAGCGACACCGCGCCGAGGGCAACCGCGATAGGAACGCGCAGCGCAAGCAGCACAAACAGGACCGCGATCCCTGTGAATCCAATCATCAAGGGCGTCATTATAGGCTCCAGGTCAATGAGTGACGCTCTCACGCGGCGGCAGGCGCCCCGAGCGGAAGCTGTCGGCAAGTTGCACGACGATGACGAGACACATCGCGGCAAGGCCAAGAGGGACAAGCAAACGGGTCGGCCAAAGCGGAAGATCGGTCTGGACGATCGTCACGACCTCATCGCGCGTGAAGGAGCGCATCGTTTCCTGCCAGCCCCAATAGGCGATGAACGTCGTGTAGGCCAAGGTGAACAGCTGCGCCCCACGGTCGACCCAGAGGTTTACCTTATCGGAAAACAGCTGTGCGACGACCTCGACGAACACATGTCCGCGCTCCTCCTGGACTTGCCCCAGAGGCAGAAACACAACCGCGACCATGTAGAAATACGTCACGTATTCCAGCGTACCGACGATATGCGCCCCGAGAACGAAGCGGCTGAACACATCGATGCAGATATGCAGCATCATGGCTGCCATGCCCACCGAACCGGCGATCATCAGCAGGGAAGAAACCGCCCGGACTGATCCGGGCAATTCCTTGTGTTGCGCGACTGGCGTCTCCATCAGTCGATCTTGCTATAGATTTCGGTTTGCAGGGCCTGCGAGTAGGCATCCCAGTCGGTCCCGATCTCTTTCATCTTTCCGTCCCACTTGGCGACCACGTCCTGGAATGTTGCAAACAGCTGATCGACGTCCTTGAGACCGCGGCTTTCAGCGAGTTCCTTCACGCGCTTCAGCTCGTCCTGCTTGAAGGTTTCAACCGCCTGGACCAGTGCCGGGTCAGGATCGGCAAACACCACGCCAGCGGCCTTCGAAATCTCGATTGCCTTGATATCGGCTTCAATGGCGCCCTTGGTCAGGTTGGTCATCGCTGCGGGAATGTTGCCGACGAATGCAGCCTTCTCCGCGTCGCTCAAACCGTCCCATACGCCTGTGTTGATGTTGAAAACATGTGCGCCGTGGAACGTGCCGAGGGGCTGATTGATCACATATTTGGCGACTTCAAACAGCGAGTAGTTGGTCAGCGCCGGGATGTTCATCACCGTGCAGTCGACCTGACCGCGCTGCAACGCCTCATACTGCTCGCCCGAGGTGATGTTCACCGGGGTCGCGCCAACCGACGTCGCAAAGATCGCCCATGCACCCGTTGCGCGAATGCGCGAGCCTTTCAGCGACTCCAGGGTCGGGAACGGCTTGTTGCAGATCAGGTGATACGGCGAGCTGGCGTAGATCGCGAAAATCTTGAGGTTGTTGTCTTCGCCTTCCTTGAGGCAGCTCGGGCAGTTGAGAACCTGCATCTCATTGATCGCGCCGGTCATGCTGGCGGCATCGGTGCCCAGCATCGCCAGTTCGGTCAGGATCGTGCTCGTCTTCAGGTCATTCGGCGTGTAGAAATCGACGATCGTCGACATGTCGATCAGGCCGTCGCGAATGCCCTGCAGCGAGTCGCGGCCGCTGACCAGCGTACCGTCCGCAGCCATTTCGAAGGTGATCGAGCCCCCGGTCGCTTCCTCGACAGCCTTCATCCACGGCGTGACGCTATCCACATTGGTGGAATGGCGGGCACCCAGATAGGTCCCATAGGTGAGGGTTTTGGCCTCGGCCAATGCCGGTGCAAGGGCAAGTGCTGCAATACCAGCAGCAAGGCGAACTAAATGTTTCATCTATTTCCTCCCAGAAATCGCCATTCCCGCTGGCGTGTATTCTTTGAAACCTAAGTCACTGCGTCACTCTAATTTTCGAGTCTGCAATGCGTATCAGGCAGCTGCGTATCGTTCAAGAATAAAAATAGCGTTCCTATAGTTGACCAGCATATGGACACATCAGGCCGCGTGGTTGGTGGCAGCTTACAGACATGTGGGCGATGATTTCCATGCGGGAAATCAAACTTTGCAGCGAACTGGTGGAATGTCGCGCCTGCCTCCCACCGTGCGGAACATGTGTAGCAAATCACCACCGACCGTTCAATTATAAAAATACCGTTCTGATAATTGACCAATCAGATTGAGGAATGTAGGTTTTCGTCGTTCGCGTGAGGGACCAGATCGTGCGCGACGAGGGAGCACATACCGAGATGACTGATTACAATTCGATGCCCGAAACCGAATTCCGGGCAATGGTTCGCGACTACGTCACAAGCGTTTTCCCGGCGGACCTCTTGCATGTGGCCCGGCGCATCGGCCCACGCGACGTGGCTGACTATAACAAGAAGATGTCCGAGCGCGGGTGGATTGCGCCCGCATGGCCGGTCGAGCATGGCGGCATGGGGCTGGATATCCCGCACCAGATCGCCTTTGCTGACGAACTGAGCGCCATCGGCGTTCCGCGCCTGCACGAAATGGGCCTTGTCATGCTTGGACCGTTGCTGATGGGCTTCGGCACGCAGACGCAAAAGGACCACTACCTGCCGAAAATCGTCAGCACCGAGCACGTCTGGTGCCAGGGCTATTCGGAACCGAATGCCGGGTCCGACCTTGCCTCCTTGCGTCTTTCAGCTGTGCTGGATGGCGATCACTGGGTTCTGAACGGCCAGAAAATCTGGACCACCATGGCGCATCAATCCAACATGATGTTCATGCTGGCGCGCACTGACCCTGCGCCGCGCATCCGCCAAGAAGGCATCAGCTTCTTTCTGGTCGATCTGGCCTCCCCCGGCATCACCGTCCGCCCGATCCGTACCCTGTCGGATGAGCTGGAGTTCTGCGAGGTCTTCTTCGACGATGTCCGCGTTCCGGCCGACAGCCTCGTCGGCGAATTGCACAAGGGCTGGACCATCGCCAAGGCGTTGCTCGGCCATGAACGGCTGTTCGTCGGCAGCCCGCGCTATGTGAAGGGCGCGATCGACCATCTCGACCAGCTTGCTGCAGAGATCGAAGAAGAAATGTCGGGCTTCAGCGCCGAGCGCCACGCGAAACTGCGCCTCGATTATGAGGATTTTCTCACGCTTTACGCCGACTATTCCAATTTCGTGAAGAATGGCGGCGAGTTGGGCGCAGAGGCATCGATCCTCAAAATGCTCAGCTCCGAGACCTATCAGGCGGTGACCGAGGAAATCCTCGCGATCACCGGCGACCTTGGCGTTGTGACGGATGGCGACAATGCGGAACAGGCCGAAGGAGCGACCATGTTCTTCCAGTCACGCCCGTCCACCATCGCCGGCGGCACCAGCCAGGTCCAACGCAGCATCATCGCCAAGGCGGTTTTGAACCTTCCCAGCAACTGATCGCGCGCCGCGGCTGCGTTCATTTTTACGAGCATTTTATATGGACAAGAGTTACGACTTCGCGTCGATCAATGCGTTGCTTGAACCCAAGTCGGTTGCCGTCATCGGCGCATCGGCTGATCGCAGCCGCATTGGCGGCAGACCGATCTGGTGGATGCTGGAAGCTGGCTATGAAGGCCAGATCTATCCGGTCAACCCGAATCGCGCCGAGATCCAGGGGCTGAAGGCCTATCCGTCGATTGCGGACCTGCCCGAAGCCCCCGATGCGGCGATCATCGCCGTGCCGGCCCAGCATGTCGCCGACACATTGCGCCAGCTTGGCGCGCGCGGGTGCAAGGCAGCGATCGTGTTCTCGTCCGGCTTTGCCGAAATGGGCGCGGAAGGTGCAGCAGCTCAGGCTGAACTGGCCAAGATTGCCCGCGAGAGCGGGTTGCGCATGTTGGGCCCCAACTCGCTTGGCATGTTCAACGCGCGCTGCAAATGGTTTGCCTCGTTCAGCACGATGTTTGAATCCGGCTGGCCGCTTGATGGTGGCGTCAGCATCGTCAGCCAGTCCGGCGCCTTCGGCTCGCATCTGTCGACGCTGGCGCGCAACGCCGGCATCGGTGTGCCGCTGTGCGTGATGACCGGCAACGAGGCTGACATTTCGGTCGGCGAAGTCATCGGTTGCCTTGCCGCCGATCCCAAGACCAAGGTGATTGCCGCCTATATGGAAGGCGTCAAGAACGGCGAAACCCTGATGGCCGGGCTTGCCGCGGCGCGCGATGCCGGCAAGCCGGTGCTGATCATGAAGGTCGGGCGCAGCCAGCTTGGCGCGCAGGCAGCAGCGTCGCATACCGCCTCGATTGCCGGCGACGATCTCGTAGCTGACGCGATCTTCGCTGAGTTCGGCGCAATTCGCGTCACCTCGGCGGATCAACTGCTCGACTTCATGCGCGTCGCCGAGCATGGCATCTACCCCGTCCCCAACAAGTTGGGCGTCCTGACTGTCAGTGGCGGTGCCGGCGTGTTGATGAGCGATGCCGCCGAGGATTGGGACGTCGACATGCCGCCGATGCCACCAGCGACAGAAGAACGGCTGCACAACATCCTGCCCTTCGCGTCGTTTCGCAATCCGGTCGATTGCACCGCCCATATCGTCAACGACACCACCTTGCTGCACACCTGCATGGAGGCGATGACCACGGAAGGAAACTACAGCTCAATCGTCTGCTTTTTCGCGCAGATCGCCGGTACCGAATCGTTCAGCAAGCTGCTGTTTCCGGAGATTGCCGAAAAGCGCAAACGCTTCCCCAATACGCTGATCCTGCTGGTCGCCATCCTGTCACCTGAACAGATCAGGCAATATGAAGCCATCGGCGTCAGCGTGTTCGAAGATTGCGACCGGGCGGTTGCCGCTGTGGCGGCGATGGGCCGGCTCGGCGCAAGCTTTGCCGCAAGAGGGACAAAGCGCGATCTCGTCATCGACGGAACGATCGCCCTCCCCGCTGCCACTCCAAGCGAAGCCGCAGCCAAGCTCTTGCTGTCTGCCCACGGCGTCAGCTTTGCCGAGGAACAGGCCTGCACCACCGCCAGCGAAGCGGTTGCCGCTGCAGAGCGCATCGGCTTTCCCGTGGTGATGAAGATCCTGTCTGCCGACATCCTGCACAAGACCGAAATCGGCGGCGTGCTTGTCGGCGTCACCAGTGCTGACGAGATCGAAGCAGGCTTCCGCACGCTGCTGGAGCGGGCGAACGCTCATGCCCCGCAGGCGCAGATCGAGGGCGTGCTGGTGGCGCGCATGGTCAACGGTGGCACCGAGGCAATCATGGGGATCAAGCAGGACCCGGTCTTCGGCCCGATTGCCGTGTTCGGCCCCGGCGGCATCTATGCCGAACTGATGAACGACTCGGTCATTCGCCGCTGCCCGTTCACCGTCGACGAAGCGCGCACAATGATCGAAACCACCCGCCTTGCCGCCATCCTGAATGGCGCACGCGGACGACCGGTCGCCGACATCGATGCCGCCGCCCAGATGCTGTCGAACCTGTCACGCTTTGCCGCCTCCGCTGAGGGTCGCCTGAAGAGCATCGACCTCAACCCAGTTGTCATCCTCGATAGGGGCAAGGGTGCGGTCTCGCTGGATGCCCTGCTGGAAGTCGAACCAGCCGGGTAACCAAGCACAATCCTCCCAAAACGAAGCGGCCCCTCTCATCACGAAAGGGGCCGCTTTTTTGATGGATCTTCTGCCGCCGTCAACTCACTGCGCCAACGCCGTCCGCAGCTCGGTTTTCAGGATCTTGCCATAGCTGTTCTTCGGCAGTTCATCGGTGAAGACGAAGCGCTTCGGCTTCTTGAACGAGGCGATCTCCTGCCGGCACCAACTTTCTAGATCGGCATCGGTCGCCGTTGCGCCCGGATGCACCACCACGAACGCCACCACCTGCTCGCCCCATTCCGGTTCCGGCTCGCCGATCACCGCCACCTCGAACACCGCCGGGTGGCGCAGCAACACCTCTTCGACCTCGCGTGGATAGATGTTGGTGCCGCCCGAAATGATCACATCCTTCGAGCGGTCAGTCAGATAGAGGAAGCCCTCTTCATCGACATGGCCGAGATCACCGGTATGCAGCCAGCCATCCTGGATGGCGTCCGCCGTCGCCTGCGCATTGTTCCAGTAACCCAGCATGACCGTCGGGCTTTTGACGCAGATTTCGCCGGTCTGGTCTGGGCCCAACACTTCGCCATCCGGTCCGGTGATGCGCAGCGAAACACAGCCTTGTGCGGTTCCGACCGACGCGCGTCGCTCACGCCAGCGCACGTGCGTTTCGTCCGCCACCAACGCGCGCGACAGGGCCGAGATCGTCATCGGCGTTTCGCCCTGCCCATAGATTTGCGCAAAGCGCGGGCCGTAGGCTGCGAGTGCTTCGTCGATGTCATTGGCGTACATCGGACCGCCGCCATAGATGATGGTGCGGATGCCGTCGCCGTTGAAGCCCACCTGTCTCGACGCTGCGATCAACCGCTTGACCATCGTCGGCGCAGCAAAGAACACCAGATTGCCACGCGATTTCGCCAGCGCGATGATCTCGTCGCTGTCAAAGCCGCGCGAAGCCGGCACCAGATGCGCACCAGCGGCCCGCGTCTGCGCCAACATGTACAGCCCAGCCCCGTGCGACATCGGCGCCGCATACAGCATGTGATCGTCGGCCTGCGGTGAATCGACATCCAGCGCATAGCACAGCGACATGTATGTCAGATTGCCATGGCTGAGCATCACGCCCTTCGGCCGTCCGGTCGTCCCCGACGTATAGAACAGCCAGGCAAGGTCGGTATCTTCCAGCATCGCCGGGGCCCGAACCGATGCAGTAGCAGCAATAGGGGCTAAAACCTTCACTTCGCGAATTGCAGTATTGGCTGCGAACAGATCGCCCTCATCGGTGTAGGCCAGCACCGCGCCGGAATTTTCGATGATCCACTCGGCTTCCTTGGCATGCAGCTTGGCATTAACCGGCACCACGACGGCTCCGATCCACCAGCAGGCATGAAGAATTTCAATATACTCCGGAGCGTTCTTCGCGAAGATCGCGACGCGATCGCCATGCTTGATGCCATGGACCGTGGCAAGCTCGTCCGCCCGGTTGGACACAAGCTGACGTAGTTCTGCGTAAGTGTGGAGCACCGTGTCACCGTCGAGCACGGCGGTGCGTTCAGGCCAGCTGTGCGCGGTCTGGTAAAGCCAGT
>JBEBXE010000012.1:0-24373 GCA_040391705.1 Aerobium aerolatum | reverse complement strand
TTCATATACGCTGTCTCTTGCTTCGGTCCCTTCACGTCGAAAAAAGCAAATGCCCTGTCGAAGCGATCCTTGAGGTCCTTGATCTTCGTCTCGACATCGACGCTTCCGATCAGACCCGAATTTCCGATCTGTTTCTTCAGAAGTTCAAGCTGATCCAGAAATGGCTTCTGGTCGGCCGCCGGCATCAGCTGGGACGGCGTCTTGTTGGTGGTGCCGTTCACCTTATCCGGCTGCAGCACACTGATAAGGCTGACCAGCGCGTTGACCTTGGCAATCTGCGCCGCCACATCCGCACTGAGTTGCAGCGCTTCGATCAGTGCCGTGCCGCCGGGCAATGTCGGGATTCGGACCTGATCCGCCTTCGACATCGTCGCGATCGTATTCTTGTCGAGCGATTGCAGGACGTAGACCTTGTTCGGTTTCGTCTCGGAGATGAACGCCGTCAGCAGCGCCTTGTTGTTCTGATCTGAAATGCTGATGACGCCGTTGGTGCCATGGGTCTTGATGTATTCGAGCTGATAGCCTGAGTGCCAGCTGTTGAAATCCTGTACGAAATCGTGCTTCGCCGCGTCTGAAGCGAGCCCCGACGGAGGCGTGTTGAACAGAGCCGGGCGCTCTTCGACCGGAAGGATATTGCTCCCACCATTCAACGACGGAAACAGCGCTTCCGCGCTTGCCGCAACGATGCTCGACGGTGAGCCCGCCGCACTGCCATTCAGATGGTAATACGGGATCGGCTCGTGATCGCCCGACGTCTCCTGAATAATTCCGGCTCCAGCCTGCACATCGGGCACAGCGCTGGCAAATATCCTGGATTGGCCGTTCTGGCCGCCAAGAACCAGCGGACTGGCCTTGCCTTCAAGGTAGGCCGCCTGATCCTCACGTTTCCAGGAAAGGAAGACGGCCGGATCGAGCAAGGTTGGGCTCGTCGCCAGTTCGAGCGGCGTCGCGTCACGTCCTGGACCGCCGGGGCTGAACTCCTGTCCGGCAACGTTTGACCCTGGCGTTGCCGGCAATTGCAACAACACCGTGGGCTTTGCCGCCAGCGAGACACTCATGCCGTTCGGCGGCGTGCCGATCTCGAGCGGTCCGCCGCCGTGTTGATTGATGTATTTTACCTGTTCGGCACGGGGCCACGACAAAAACTTTGACGGGTCGAGAGCGGCGGGCGCAATGTTGAGTTCGCCCACCGCCGGCATCGCCCAGCCCGGCTGGTTTGACGACAATCCGACCGATCCGCCCCAGAAATTCGAAATAACCATGTCGCTCCCTCAGAGCCTGAGCAATGTGCGCACAGCGCGCCGCGGTGACGCGACCCCCACCCCGCCTGCGCCCGCAGATGCGGTGTTTTTGCCGGTCCGGATATGCAGCTCGAGATCCGACAGATGGCGCAAGATCTGGTCCATCGTGCTGCTGCTGCCGATCTCGTCGATGATCTCTGCGGCACGCGGCGAGTGCGTGCGCCAGCGGTCCTCGATCTTCTGCATCTGCACGCGCAGCGCCTCAAAGACCGCCTCACGGCCGGCATTCTGCGCCGGTTTCGCGTCGGTAGAACCGTCATTTTCGTGGCCGAAGACCATTCGCTATCCCTGAACACCCCACCCGCGATGGGATGGCCAACTATAGCCGTCGCAAGAGCTGGGACTGTGCCGTTCGACACAGTTTTGCCGGTCTGGATATGGGAGTGTCGGCAAACAGCTGAGGCCCCGGCAAGGATGTGCCGGAGCGGAAAAGGGCTTGGATTCAATGCGGGTGCTAAGCCCTAGGGAAGAGATTTCACGGACGCTTCCGTTCGTTCCCGCCGGTATCGACGCGGTGCTGCTGGTGCAGGATTTCGCACAGCAGCAACGACTGGTGCAGGAAAGCCTGGCGGCGCTTCAGAGCCGCGCCGCAGGCGAGGACAAGTCTGCCGCTGCCGCCCTGCTGATCGCCGGTCCCAATGCGGAAGCTGCCCTTGCAGCCTTCGGGCGGGCGCAGGGCGGTAACCGCACGGATAGTGCGGACCTCGAAGCCGCGATGGGCGGGCTCTACGGCGAGGCGCGGGAGGCCGACTCCGACTCGCGGGAAGACGATGCCGCGCTGTTCCTGGCGATATTGGCGGGGACAGACGCCGGCGCCCATGACGGGATGCTCGGCCTCGCGGTTCTGGCGCTGCGGCGCAACCTTATCGATGAGGCCGTGTCTCTCGTCGCGACGTGTCTGTCGGCCGAGCCGATCCATCCGCGCGCCGGCAGCATCTTTGCCATCTGCGAGCTGGAGCGGGGACGCACGGCATCGGGACAGGCCTATCTGGCAGCGGCGTGCCGGCACGCACGGCGCGTGCGCCATTTTCGCAACGAACTGCAGCTGGCGCAGCGCGCGCTGCTGTTGATGCATCTCGGCTAGCGCATGGCCTTGAAAACAGGGGCGGGGGACGGAGCGACAATGGATTTACTTGAAGTGGCTGATGTGCGGCTGCTGGTCGAATTGGGGTTCACCGCCCTGTCTGCGGGGCTGAACCAGGAGGCCGAGAAGATATTCGCCGGCGTCACCGCTGCACGGCCAAAAGGGGAAGCCGGCTTCCTCGGGCTGGCGATGGTGCAGATGGCCGACAACGACCTCGACAAGGCGATCGCGACCCTGAAGGCGCTGCCGCCGAGCGACGCGGCCATGGCCTATCTCGGCCTGGCGCTGACCCGGATCGGCGACCGTGACGAAGCGGGGCGCGTCTTCAGACTGGTAACGGAAACAGCACCCTCCAGCGCTTTCGGCGCGCTGGCTGCGGCTGGCCTGGAGGGTCTGAAGGGATGAGCGTCCTGAGAACTCAATGTAGCCGCACACGGACACCGGAGAGACAGACATGATCACGGCTCTACCCCTCACCGCCGTCGCAACGGTTCCGACTGCCGGCACCGCACATCCCGTCGCATCCGCGCAGGTCGACGCCTTTCAGAACGCGTTGCAGCGCCAGACCGCCAACCAGTCTGCGGTTGCGCCACAGGTCGCCCAGACGCCAGATGCTGCGCAAGCGGACCTCGATGCACAGGAACGCGCCCGTCGCGGCCTCGGGCTTGAAGGGGTACCGAGCGAGGCGGTCAATCCTGCGCCCGGCGACATGATCCTCAATGGGCTCCAGAAGATGCGCGGCGTGTTTGATGCGCGCGAATCGCGCGTCGTCGAGCTGATGAACCGCTCCACTGTCGATGCCGGCACCTTGATGGCGGTGCAGATGGAGATGACCAATTTCACGCTGCTGGTGGACATTTCATCGAAGCTGACCGGCAAGTCCACCCAGGCGCTCGATACACTCATGAAGGGGCAGTAACGAGTGGAAATGTTCCCGGCACATTCCGTTTCCGCGCCCGCCACTCGTCGCGGACGCGCGCGTGCATTCGGATTGCTCCTCGTTGTGTCGTGCGCCCTGCTCTTGGGCGCCTGCAAAGTCGATCTCTATTCCGGCCTCACCGAGACCGAGGCCAACGAAATGCTGGCCATCCTGATGTCCAGCGGCGTCGTCGCCGAAAAGTCCAAACCGGCCGACACCTTCACCTTGCGGGTCGAGGAAGACGACATGGTTAGGGCAATCACGCTGCTGACCGGCAAGGGCTATCCCAAGATCACACGGCAGTCGATCGGCTCGGTGTTCCAGAAAGGCGGCATCATCTCGTCGCCGTTCGAGGAGCGCGTCCGCTACATTTATGCGCTCGGCGAAGAGGTTGCGCAGACGCTCAGCCAGATCGACGGCGTGTTGACGGCGCGCGTCCATGTCGTGCTTCCAGATCAGCCGCAGCTCGGCCAGGCAGTCAAGCCATCCTCGGCCGCCGTGTTCATCAAGCACGAGCCGGGCGTCGATCTCGAGTTTTTCGTCCCCCAGATCCGACGCCTCGTCAGCAGTTCGATCGAGGGCATGGACTATTCGGCCGTCACCGTCGTGCTGACGGAAGCGCTGCCGTCCGAACTCGGCATCGCCCAGGGCGACGAATCGATGGCCTCCGTCCTGCCGGGGCTGATGGTGAAGCAGTCGCACGTCTCCTATTTCTGGACGCTCGCCTATGGCGCGCTGGCGATCATCCTCGTGCTGCTCGCGGTCAGCGTGACAACCGCGGTGCTGCTGTTCAAGCGCCGGTCGCAGCGCAAGGCCACGCCCGGCGGAGGCGGCGATCTGGTGCTTGAGCCGTCCTGAGCCTGACATGTGAGAGACGACCCCCGCGCCGAGAAGGCGCCGGGTTTCTCGGGGGGAGAGAACAATGCAATATGTTGCGCAAGGAGCCACCGGCGACGTGGCTTTCGTTCGCATCGCCCGTCTGGCGAGTGCCTTGGCGCGCCCGTTCGACAGTTTCGATGAAAGCGCCTGGTCGAGCGCGTCCCTGCTCCCGCGCGAGTTGCGCGCACTGTCAGCCTCGGCGCATTTCGGAAATCCCGTTCGCGCTGTGGCGCTGCGCACTGTTGTCGGAGACGATTTCGATCTGCCGGCCGCAAGCCTTCACCAGATTGGCGAGAGCTGGGAAGGCCGGCTGGCGCTTTGGCTGGTGAGCGCACCCCTCGAGGAGATCGAGCAGGTCGGCCTGCTGATTGCCGCTGCCGTGCTGCATCGCGCCATCCTCCACACCACCGCCAAGGCCACCCGTCAGCGCGTGCAGCTTGCTCTGGGACCGGCGGCCTTCGTGGTCGCGACGCAGGAAGCGCCGGTGCTCTATCCGGCGCTGGCGGCGTCCGAAGCGCCCGACATCCTGCGTTCACTTCTGTCCGCTGACGACGCGCAGATCCAGCGCGGCTTTGTCCGCTTCGGCGTCGGCGCGTTGCTGCACCGAGCAGCTATAGTCGCGCCACAACTCGCGCGGCTGATCCAAAATCGTTTGCCGCCCGATCTGCAGGCCCCCGTCACCGGGACGCTGCCTGACCTGGATCGCAGGCTGATCATGAAACTCATTGGCCGGAGAATGCCATCGTGGTCGGCTACTATCGGATAACCGAACTCGGCTTCCGGCTTGCATCCGGTGCGCACGTCATTCCGAAGGCCGCGTTCGCGCCCGTCGAGGAATCGCGTGCAATCGTCGATGCGGCGCGCCAGCTTGCCGAGACCATCGTCGCCGACTCCCAACGCAGCTTCGAGGAGATGAAGCAGCGCGGCTACGAGGAAGGCATGGCGCAAGCCCAGCTCGAGGCGGTGGACCGGCTGCTGGAAGAACAGCGCACGCTCGACAGCCGCATCGCCGGGCTGGAGCGCGACATCTCCGAACTGGTCATCTCCGCGGTGCGCTCGCTGGTCGATACGTTCGATGACAACGCCAAGGCCGAGATTCTGGTGCGCGCCTCGGTGCGCCAGATGCGGCGCGAGAAGAAGGCGGAACTGCGCGTCGCCCCGGCCCAGTACCAGCATATTCGCGAGGCTATCGGCAGCATCATCGCCGACTTCCCCGAGGTCGAGCTGGTCGATGTCGTTGCGGACGAGATGCTGGAAGCGCCGCAGATCATCGTCGAGACGGCCATCGGCCGCGTCGAGGGCGACATGGGGCGCAACATCGACGATCTGGCGCTGGCCATTCGCAACGCCGCCGGCGCACGCGCGCTGATCGAAAGGCCCCCGGTCGATGGAGGGGCTGGATGACGATCAATCCGTCCGACCTCGACGCCACCGGGATCGCTGCGCTGGCCGACAGCCGCGCCGCGCTGATCGGCGACCGGTTCAGCCAGTTGCATGGTCGGCTGAAGCGGTCGATCGACGCGTTCGTGCCATTCGGCCTGACCGGCCGGGTGCGCAAGGTGATCGGCACGATCATCCACGCCGCCGTGCCGGACGTGCAGGTTGGCGAGATCGTCGAACTCTACAATCGCAATTCGAAATCGCGCATGCTGGCCGAATGTGTCGGCTTCATCGCCGAGGAAGCCTTGCTGTCACCGATCGGCGACACGCAGGGCATCAGCCCGCAGACGGAAGTGCGCCGCACCGGCCGCGTGCAGCAGATCGGTGTCGGCCCCGGCCTGATGGGCCGCGTCGTCGACGGCCTCGGCAATTTTGTCGACGGCAAGGACGAACCGTTCGTGCCGGAAACCTACTACCCCGTCTATCAAGAACCGCCCGCGCCGATGACACGGCGCATCATCGACAGCCCGCTGCCGCTGGGAACCCGCGCCATCGACGCCATGCTGACCTGTGGCGAAGGGCAGCGCATGGGCATCTTTGCAGCGGCCGGCGGCGGCAAGTCGACGCTGCTGTCGATGCTGGTGAAGGGCGCGGCGGTGGATGTCACCGTGCTGGCGCTGATCGGCGAACGCGGCCGCGAGGTGCGCGAATTCATCGAACACGACCTCGGCCCCGAGGGCATGCAGCGCACCGTTGTGGTGGTGGCGACCTCCGACAAGAGTTCGATGGAACGCTCCAAGGCAGCGTTTACGGCAACAGCGATTGCCGAATATTACCGCGATCAGGGGCAAAAAGTGCTGTTCCTGATGGATTCCGTCACACGTTTTGCCCGCGCCCAGCGCGAGATCGGCCTGGCCGCCGGCGAACCGCCGACCCGTCGTGGTTTTCCGCCGTCGGTCTTCGCCAACCTGCCCCGGCTGATGGAACGCGTCGGCATGAACGACAAGGGCTCGATCACCGCGCTCTACACCGTGCTGGTCGAGGGCGACGACATGAACGAGCCGGTCGCGGACGAAACGCGCTCGATTCTGGACGGCCATATCGTGCTGTCGCGCAAACTGGCCAACGGCAACCACTATCCGGCGATCGACATCCTCAGCTCCAAGAGCCGCGTGATGACCGCGATTACCAGCGCCGAACATCAGGAGATGGCCGGCAAGATCAATTCGTGGCTGGCCGCCTATGCCGAGGTCGAGCTGCTGGTGAAGGTCGGCGAGTACAAGCCGGGCAGCGATCCGCTGGCTGATCTCGCCATCGCCAAATACAAGGATATCAACGCCTTCCTGCGCCAGCGCACCACCGAATTCGACGACTTCGACACCATGCTCACCAAGCTGCGGGTGCTGACGCGATGATCGGCCAGATGAAGACCTTGCTGCGCGTCAAGGAACTCAAGGAAGAGCAGGCCCTGCGCGCCATGCAGGTCAAGCGCCAGGAAGTCGACGCAGCACAGCGCCAGCGCGTCAGCGCCGAGGCTGAGGTTGCCGAAAGCGCGGCGACGCTGCCCGCCCGCGAAACCGCGATCTATGCCGAGATTCTCGGCGCGATCGTCGATCAGGATGAGATCGACCGCACCAAGGGTCGCGTCGTCCAGTTGGACAAGGCCCACACCATCCTCAAGGACGCGGCGGAGCGATGCCGCCATGTCGAGCATCGCCTCGAGGGCGAGCTTGAGACCCTGACGCTGGCCTATCGCCACGCGCAAAAGAAGCGCGACAAGTTTCAGATCGTCACCGATGACCTCGTTCTCGCCGCCGCCGTCGAAGCCGAGCACAAGGAAGAGATCGAGGTCGAAGACCTGTTTTCACGCCCGCGAGCGAGGACAGCATGACACGTATTGGCGGCACACGACCCGACGGCCTGCCGGCAGGCCATGCCGACACCCACCCCCTGCCCCAGCACGGCAAGGACGATCCGGCATTCGGCAAGGCCGGGCAGCGCGGTGACGGGTTCGGGCTGCAAAGCCATTTCGGCAATTCCGACTTCGGCGACAGCCTGCCGGACGAGCGCGAGCATGCTTTTCTCCAGAAGATGAAGCGCGCCATCGGCGAGCCCGACACCGGGACCGACAGCGCCAGGGAACCGCGCGTCATCGCCATCGCCACGACCGCCACCCCTGCGCCGTTTTCGCCGTTCGCTGTGCACGACGCGACCGCCACAGCTGGTCCGGGCGACGCGGCGGCCATGCGCGCCAACGCGCTCGGCGACCGCATCGAGCACGCCATCCGCGCCGAGTTGCGCGGCAATCCGCAAGCGGCTGTGACGCTGACGCTGGATTTGCCCGGCGACGAGACCGGATTGGCCGGGATCACCATCACCATGGGCCGCGACAGCATCGACGTCGTCCTGCGCCATGGCGGCATCGGCGATGCAGCCGGCATGGCGCAGGCGGCGCAGTTGCTGGCCGAACGCCTGCAGACGCGGTTCGTACGGCGCACCGTGCAGATCCTTGAGCTTGAAACGTCGCAAGCGCAGCAGCCGTCGCGCAGCCTCGACGAATTGTCGGCGCTGCTGTCGCGGCGGGGAGACCAAACGTGACGAAACCCTGGTTGCCGCCGCGCTCCGGCCTGAACAGCACCGATGTCTGGAATGCGCTCGTCGCCCTGAGCGGTCAGGCCATCGCGTTGGAGGGCGCATCGATCAGCTTCGCGCTCACCGACGTGCCGCGCGCCGACGCCTGGTGTCTTGCGTTGACGCCGCGCGGCACCGACGCGACGCTGCTGGCGCATATTCGCAGCTATCCGTTTCAGCTGCGCCATGACGTCGAACTCAACACGGCCGATCTCGCGTTGCTGCCCACCGGCCTGCATGAGGCGCTGTATCAGGGCATCGTGTCAGACCTCTCGAGTTCTATTGCGCCGACGCAGCCCGACTTCCTCCAGCTCAGCGCGCAAAACGTCCTGACCGCCTTCAAAGACTTTGCCGCCAGCACCATCCAGTGGTTCGCGATTGAGGTGACAGGCGCAGATGGATTGACCATCGCGCTCGATCTCGGCGCTGACCGCTCTGTGCTGCTGCACCTCGTCGGCGACCGCTTGCCCGAGGGCTCGCCAGCCCACAGCCAACTCGCCGAACACATCCACGTCCCCGCAGACATCACGCTGGGCTCGATTTCCCTGACTTTCGCGGAACTCGACACACTGGAGCCGGGCGCAGTGGTGGTTCTGGCCGAGCGCGACCCGGCGACGGTCCAGCTCCGCGTCCAGCAACAGGTTCTCGGTCTGGCAAGGACCGATGACGGCTGGCGCTGTGTGCAGTCGCAGCCGCTGCAAGACTTTCCGGCACGCGTCCGGCTTTACAATCATCATGAGGGACAGGGTATGAGCGACGACGTCAATGAGGTTGGGCTGGACCCTGCCCTGCCCGTCTCGGACGACGCGCAGGAGGCGGCGGCTGAAACGGAAGTTTCCTCCGTCGATGCGCTGCGTGTGACGATCGATTTCGACATCGGCCGCCTCTCCGTGCCGCTTGCGGCGCTGTCGCAATGGCAGGCCGGAACGCTCGTCGATCTCGACCCGCCCGCACTTGCCGATGGCGTGGCGGTGACGATCCGGGCCAATGGCGACGCGGTTGGCACCGGCGATCTGGTGCGCATCGACGACCGTATCGCCGTGCGCATCACCCGCTTCCTCCAGCGCAGCTAGAGCCCGGGCCATGGTCGACCCGTTCAGCCTTATCCTCATTGTCGCCACCGCGGCTTTGTTTCCGTTCATCGCGGTCGTCGCCACCAGCTTCATCAAGATTTCCGTGGTGTTCCTGCTGGTGCGCAACGCCATCGGCGTGCAGAACATTCCGCCCAACATGGCGCTGAATGCGCTGGCGATCATCCTGTCGGGCTACATCATGGCCCCGGTGATCGTCGCCACCTACAACATCATCTCGCTTGGCAATTTCCAGTTCGACAATATCGACGGGCTGCGTGACGCTTATGATGCCGGCAAGGGGCCGATGCTCGCTTTTCTGGAGCGCCACGCCTCCGAGCGCGAGAAGCTGTTCTTCCTCGAAGCCGCCCGCTCGCTGTGGCCGGCGGAGCTTGCCGCCACGCTCGACATGCACAGCATTGCCGTGGTGCTGCCGTCCTTCACCGTGACGCAGTTGCGCGAAGCCTTCGAGATCGGCTTCCTGCTCTACCTGCCGTTCATCGCCATCGACCTGATCATCTCCAACATCCTGCTCGCCATGGGCATGATGATGGTCAGCCCGCTGACGATCTCGCTGCCGTTCAAGCTGTTTCTGTTCGTCATGATCGACGGCTGGTCGCGGCTGATCCTCGGCCTTGTGAAGACCTACGTGTGATGCTGAAACTCGTGCAAATCACAGCGCATCAGCAGTCGGGGGTTCCGCATGTCACCTGATGTCGCCCTCCAGCAGATCACGGAATCGATGGTGCTGGTGATGGTGCTGTCGCTGCCGCCGATCCTCGTGGCGGCAGTGGTCGGCATCATGGTCAGCCTGATCCAGGCGCTGACACAGGTGCAGGAACAGACCGTTTCCTTCGCCATCAAGCTGATCGCCGTCGCCATCACCATCGCGGCAATGGCCGGCCTGCTCGGCAGCGAGCTGGTCAATTTCACCACCAAGCTGTTCGACAACTTCCCGGCGATGACGTGAGCGACATCCAGCAAGTCATCAAGCTGTTCCTCGGGGTCTACGACCGCGAGTTGATTGCGATGCTGCTGACGTTGCCACGCATCTACGCCTTCATGGCGATCTCGCAGCTGATCGCGACGACGGCCGTGCCGCGCCTGGCGCGCACGGTCATCATCCTGACGCTGGCGATGGTGGCCGCGCCGATCAACTACGCCCATGTCGGCAGCTTCGACCGGACGATCCCGTCCTACGCGCTGTTCTTCCTCAAGGAATTCGCCATCGGCTTCATCCTCGGCTACATCGTCGGCTGGATTTTCTGGGCGGTGCAGTCGGCCGGGGCGCTGATTGACAACCAGCGCGGCGCAGCCATCGCCGCGTCGATCGACCCGATGCAAGGCCACGAGACCTCGCCGCTCGGCATCCTGTTCAGCCAGGCCTTCGTCACCTACGTCTTCAGCACCGGCGCGGTGCTGCCGATCCTTGGCCTGCTCTACCATTCCTTCGCGCTCTGGCCCGCCACCAGCGGCATCCCGATCCTGTCGGACGAGTTCCCGGTGCTGGCGCTGTCCATCGCCGATCAGGCGATGCGCATCGTCATCGTCATCGCCGGCCCGATCGTCGCGATCATGTTCCTGGCCGAGTTCGCGCTGGCCGTGGTCAGCCGTTTTGCACCGCAGGTGCAGGTCTTCATCCTGGCAATGCCGATCAAGAGCGCGCTGGCGATCTTCATCCTGATCTTCTACTTCTCGCGCCTGCTGCCCTATGCGACGGACCAGCTGCAGGTGTTCGAGCCCTACATGAACCGCTTCTACGACGTGATGCGGTTCTCATCGACCATCGCGTTGCCGCCGGCACCACAGGTCGGCCCATGAGCGGCGAAAAGACAGAACTCCCGACCCCCAAGAAGGAGCGCGACGCGCGCCAGAAGGGCCAGGTCGCCAAGAGCACGGAGGTGGTCACCACCGTCTCGCTGCTCTCGGTGATCATCTATGTCTGGGCGACATGGGGCATGACCAACCAGCGTCTCACCGCGCTGTTCGACACCGTGGCAACGCTTGCGACCCGAAAATTCGAGGACAATTACCTCGCCGGCATCTATGGCGCGGCTTGGGACAGCATGATCATCATGATCCCCATCCTTGCCGTGGTGATCTTTGCCGGCGTCGCCGCCAACTATATGCAGATTGGCAGCCTGTTCTCGTTCGACTCGATCATGCCGAAGGGCGAGAAGATCAGCCCTGCGGCCGGCTTCAAGCGCATCTTTTCGATGAAGCAGGTGGTCGAGCTGCTCAAGTCGGTGCTGAAGATCACGCTCTTGTCGTGGCTGCTCTACTACGTCATCCGCGACTCGATCTCGCCCTACATGAATTCGCTCGCCTGCGGCGTGCCCTGCATTCTCGACATCACGGTCAGCGCGCTCGGCCAGACGCTGATCTACGCCTCGCTCGCCTTCATTGTCGTAGCGCTGGCCGACTTCGCCTATCAGAAGCATCACCACACCAAGAGCCTGATGATGTCGAAGGACGAGGTGAAGCGCGAATACAAGGAAAGCGAGGGCGACCCGCACATCAAGGGCAAGCGCAAGCAGATCGCGCAGGAAATGGCGATGGGCGACGGCGGTATCGCCGCGCGCAAGGGAACGGCTGTGGTCGTCAACCCGACCCATTTCGCGGTGGTGATCGACTATTCGCCGGCGCGGCTGCCGCTGCCGGTGGTGACCGCCAAGGGCCGCAACCTGCATGCGCATTATCTGCGGACGCAGGCCGAGGACGCGGGCGTGCCGGTGTTTCGAAACGTTCCGCTGGCGCGCGCGCTGTTTGCCGACGCCAACCTCAACGAGCCGATCCCCGACGAGCTCTTCGACGCGGTCGCCGAAGTCCTCGCCTGGGTCGCCAAGAACCGCTCAACCCTCTACCAGGGCCGCCTCGCCCACGGCGTCATCGACATGGACGCCTCCGACCACCGTAACCGCCCGCAAGGGTGAGGCTAGACGATCATTCCCACTCGATGGTGCCGGGTGGCTTCGAGGTGATGTCGTAGACGACGCGGTTGATGCCGCGGACTTCGTTGATGATGCGGGTGGCGGCGCGGCCGAGGAAGTTCATGTCGTAGTGGTAGAAGTCCGCCGTCATGCCATCCACCGATGTCACGGCGCGCAGCGCGCAGACGGATTCGTAGGTGCGCCCGTCGCCCATGACGCCGACGGTCTGCACCGGCAAGAGCACGGCAAAGGCCTGCCAGATCTTGTCGTAGAGACCCGCCTTGCGGATTTCGTCGAGATAGATCGCGTCGGCTTCGCGCAGGATCTCGAGCTTTTCGCGCGTGATCCCGCCGGGGCAGCGGATCGCCAGGCCAGGCCCAGGGAACGGATGGCGGCCGATGAACGAATCCGGCAGGCCAAGCTCGCGACCGAGAACCCGGACCTCGTCCTTGAACAGTTCGCGCAGCGGCTCCACCAGCTTCATGTTCATGCGGTCAGGCAGACCGCCGACATTGTGGTGGCTCTTGATGGTGACCGACGGGCCGCCCGAGAACGACACGCTCTCGATGACGTCGGGATATAGCGTGCCCTGGGCGAGGAATTCCGCACCGCCGAGCTTCTTTGCCTCTTCCTCGAACACTTCGATGAACAGGCGGCCGATGATCTTGCGCTTGGTTTCCGGGTCGGAGACGCCTTCCAGCTCCCCAACGAAACGGTCCACCGCGTCGACATGGATCAAATGGAGATTGTAGTGCTCGGTGAACATGGCGACGACGTCGGCCGCCTCGTTCTTGCGCATCAAGCCGTGGTCGACAAGGATGCAGGTCAGCTGGTCGCCGATCGCTTCGTGGATCAGCAGCGCTGCGACCGACGAATCGACGCCGCCGGACAGCGCGCAGATCACGCGGCCGCTGCCAACCTGCTCGCGGATCGCATCGACCGCACGCGCCCGATAGGCCGACATCGACCAGTCGCCGGTGATGCCGGCGATGTTGTGGACGAAGTTCGCCAGAAGTCGCGCGCCATCCGGCGTGTGGACCACTTCCGGGTGGAACATCGTGGTGTAGTAGCGACGGCTCTCGTCAGCAGCGATGGCGAAGGGGGCGTTTTCCGAAACGCCGATGATCTCGAAGCCTTCGGGCGCCTGCGTGACGCGGTCGCCATGGCTCATCCACACCGGATATTTCTGGCCGACTTCCCAGACGCCGTCAAACAGCGGGCTGGCCTTGAGGATTTCAACGTCGGCGCGGCCGAACTCGCGTGCGTGTCCGCCTTCGACCGTGCCGCCGAGCTGGGTGGCCAGCACCTGTTGGCCGTAGCAGATCGCCAGGATCGGCAGGCCGGAGTCGAGAACGACCTGCGGCGCGCGCGGGCTGCCCGGCTCCAGCACCGAGGCTGGGCCACCAGAGAAGATGACCGCCTTCGGGTCGAGGCGCTCGAATGCTGCTTCAGCGGACTGGAAAGGGACGATTTCGCAATAGACGCCCGCTTCGCGGACGCGTCTGCCGATCAGCTGGGTGACCTGGCTGCCGAAGTCGATGATGAGGACTGTGTCGGGATGGGCTGTCGTGTTCATGGCGAGCCTGTAAAGAAATCCGCGCGCATTCGCAATGGGTCGCGAGCCTCGCACACAGATGAAATGTAATTCACATTGTGTTGAAGCCCTGCAACGGCCTCAAATCAAGCCTTCAGCAATCGCATCCTGCAGCCGGTCCACAGCGAAGGCGAGTTTCTCGTCGATTATGTGAAGATAAGCGGTCCAGTCATCGACATGGTGCAATTCGGCCACGCCGTCCGAGATGCCGCGCAAACCGATCAGTCCGACGCCGAATGTCTGGCAGACGCGCATCACCGCGTAGGTTTCCATATCGACCATGTCGGCATCGATGGCGTCGTAGGCAGCACCGGAGACGATATTGGCACCCGTCGACAGCGACGCTGACTGCACGCCGGGAATGCTGTACGGCATTTCCAGCACGGGCGGCTGGTCGAGGAACGGCGTTGCGCCTTTGGCAAACCCCAGCGCCGAGGCGTCCATGTCGCGGTAGGAGACATGACTCGCCTGATAGACGGTCGTCTGCTCCAGCACGCGGCTTCCGGCTGAGCCGAGCGACACCACCAGATCCGGCAGGCTGCCTGCATGCTGCAACCGCGCCAGCGTCACCGACAGCACCATCGCGGCCTCGACCGGCCCGACCCCTGTCATCAGCGGCGTGAAGCGGGCGCGCAGATGCGGCCCGTACTCGGCGTCGGCCGCCATCGCAAACAGCACAGGCTTGCCGGCCAGCAACGTCGGCGCGGCGGCGTCAGCCGGCAATGCCGTCACGCCCGCTCACCACCATCATGGTTCCGGTCATTGTCGCGATCATCCGCGCATTGCCGTCGGCATCAAAGGCAAACGCCTGCCCGTCGGCCACGACGATCGTCCGGCCCGGCTTGGTCACCGAGCCACGAAACAGGAACCGCTCGCCCTTGCCTGGCGACAGAAGGTTGACCTTGAACTCGATGGTCAGCACGGCCGCGTCTTCCGGCATCACCGAATAGGCGGCATAACCACAGGCTGAATCGAGCGTCGTCGAGATGATGCCGGCATGGAGAAACCCGTGCTGCTGCGTCAGCTCGGGACGAAACGCCATCTCGATCTCCACCTCGCCCAGATTGACCCGGGTGAGTTCCGCACCGATCGTCGTCATGATCTGCTGGCGCTCGAAACTCGCGCGCACCCGCGCTTCATAGTCTCCCGCCGCTTCAAACCGCACCGACATGGCTTCTCCCTTATGGCTGCATGCGCATTCGTTTCTGCTTAACGTGTCGCAACGCCATCATGCAATGACGATTGTGCACTGCAAGATATGTTAGTTTAGAACGAAGATCGGCACCTTGAGAAGTCTCGCGAAGCCGACCTACACTTTCTGCGGGGCG
Organism: Aerobium aerolatum; assembly: GCA_040391705.1. GTDB lineage: Bacteria > Pseudomonadota > Alphaproteobacteria > Rhizobiales > Rhizobiaceae > Aerobium > Aerobium aerolatum_A. The sequence goes on along the minus strand of JBEBXE010000012.1, from coordinate 9,257 downwards.
ACCAGGGTCAGCTGGCGGCGCGGGTCATCGCGGCAAAGAAGAAGCCGTCGGTGCCGGTTCGTGCCGGGCTGAGCATGACGCTGCTGGCGTCAAAGCGGGCGCGCTGCGTCGTGTCGCCGAAACGTTCCTGCCACAGCGTCTGCGGGTCCACTGCCGAAAAGTCGGTGTTGTCAGCGAGAAACGCTTCGATCTGGCGCTGGTTTTCCTCGGGAAACACCGAGCAGGTGATGTAGACCATCCGTCCGCCCGGCCGGACGAAATTGCACGCCGTGCGCAAAATCTCGAACTGTTCGCGGGTGCGGATGGCGAGCTGGCGATCGTTGAGCCGCCACTTGGCATCCGGCCGCCGCCGCCACGTCCCCGACCCGGTGCACGGTGCATCGACAAGGACGAGATCCATCGCATCAAGCAGCGGCTGCAGGCTGCCCTCGCCGGTCGCGGCCTGGACGTTGCGCGCGCCGGCGCGGCGCAGGCGTTCGAAGATCGGCGCGAGGCGGTGCTTTTCCGAATCGTGGGCGAAAATCTGGCCCTTGTTTTCCATCAGCGCCGACAGCGCCAGCGTCTTGCCCCCGGCACCAGCGCAATAGTCGAGCACCTGCATGCCGGCCGATGCGCCGGCCAGTTCGGCGACGATCTGCGAGCCTTCGTCCTGAACCTCGAACCAGCCCTTTTCAAACGACGGGTCAGCCTGCACGTTGGGATGTCGGGCGCTGCCTTCGACGGGCGCAATACGGATGCCTTGGGTCGCCAGTGTGGAGGCAACCGCGCCGACCCGCTCAAGCTCGGCAAGCATACGCCCACGGGTGGAGCCCAGCGTGTTGACGCGCAGGTCGAGCGGCGGACGGGCAGCGAGCGCTGCCATCTCTTCCACCCACTCAGCGCCAAAAGCTGCTTCGACGGCGTCGACAAACTGATCGGGACAATCGGCGCGCACCGCGTCGGGCGCATCGGCGAGCTTGCGCTGCTCGAGCGCATTGAGCTCGGTTTCGTTGAGAACCGCCGGTGCGAATTGATCGCCGTCGAGCGCGGCATTGATCGCCGCGCCATCCATGCCAAATTCAAGCGCCAGGACGCCGATTGCAACTGCGCGCGACGACTCGTCATCCATCAGCCAGGCTGCGGAGCGGTTGCGCCGCAAAGCGTCGTAAACGATGTTACCGATGGCTGCCCTGTCGCCGGCGCCGGCGAAGCGATGTGCCCGCCCCCAGTCTTTCAGAGCGTCCGCCGCCGGGCGGTTTTTGTGTGCGATGTCGTCCAGAACGTCGATGGCTGCGGCCAGCCTGCCCCCAAGGCGCATAATGTCACTCCATTGCCGGTTACCCGAATGGAGCCTGACTAGAGCATTTTGCAGCCAAATGGAAATATCCGGCAGCAAACATCGTTTGCGACCGGATCAGGCTTGGATCACCACCACGTTCGCACCGGTCGGCACGCGCTCATACAGGTCGACGACATCGTGGTTCAACATGCGCACGCAGCCGCTGGACACGGCCAGACCGATCGACTGCGGCTGGTTGGTGCCGTGAATACGGAACATGGTATCGGCGCTGCCACGATAGAGATAAAGCGCGCGTGCGCCGAGCGGATTGGTCAGCCCGCCGGGCATGCCGCCGGCATATTGGCGGTTGCGCGGATCGCGGTTGATCATGTTCTGGGTCGGGGTCCAGCTCGGCCATTCCGCCTTGCGACCGATGCGGGCATTGCCACGCAACGCCAGACCTTCGCGGCCGACGCCGATGCCGTAGCGGATCGCCCTTCCATTGCCGAGCACGTAATAGAGGCGGCGCTCCGGCGTATCGACCACCACGGTCCCGGCTGCATGCTTGGTGTCGTAGGCAACTTCCTTGCGGCGCAGTTCCGGCTTGATCTTCTCAGGCGACAGTGCCTGCAGCGGAAAGCGCGGATGCGGAACGGCGGCGTAATTCTGGTAGTCCGACCTGTATTCGGTCACCGAGCAGGCAGCGAAAAACAGCGGCAACCCGATCACAAAACCCCGGCGCGAAATGCTCATGACGTCTCCCAAACCAGTCTATTGTCCTGCAAAGCAGTAGCGACTTTATGGTTAATGAAATCTTGCACACAACGCAGAAACACGACTCAGGTCTTCACCAATGACCATAACCGGAAAGTCCGGCGTGGAAAGTGTGCCCTCAGGCGCTCAGCAGATGCAGCGCCAGAAGCACCCACAGAACCAGCACCATCACGAACCCGGCAATGAAAGCGGGCTGGCGATAACGGATACGGTTCGACGTGACGTGAATGGCGGTGTGGACATAGCGCGATATCGTGAACAGCCACGCCACAACCAGCACCAGCGCGCCTGCACCCGCCGTCACATACAGCGCCAGACAGGCGACGTGGAACAGCACCGGCAGTTCGAACTGGTTGGCTAAGGCATTGCGCACAAACACGCTTTGCTCGGGCTCGGACCGGTTTTCGCGAAACTGCGAAATCTTGACGCTGCCACTCGTCACCGCCTCTTTGCGACGCACCGCCAACAGCGCGTAGATAATGAAAACGAGCAGCACGTGGCCGATCATCGGCCAGAAGATGGCAGTCTGGTTCATGGTGTTCTCGTCCCCGGATCAACCTGCGTCGATCCCGACGCGTAACGACACGCTAACACTTCGAACCGGGATCGGAAATGACCCGGTGCGCGCTAAGCCTCACACAGCCGTTCGAATACGGCCGCCATCGAGCCGCCGCCCCGACTGGTGCAGCGGCTGGCCGCGATGCCGCTTGATCCGATACAGGCTGGTGTCCGATTGCGCGATCAGGTCCCTGAACGTCATGCCGGGCTTGCACGTTTGCGTGCCCAGCGAGACCGCCAGGTAGTAATCCGCCAATCCGCTGCGCTGCCTGAATTCGCGGGTGGCCACTTCGTTGATCCGTACCGACAGCTCGTCGATGTCCTGCACGCCCTGCGGAACGAATGCACAGAACTCGTCACCGCCGATGCGGGCGATCAGGCTCTCGCCGCCCAGCACGCTGGCCAGCGCTTCGCCGGTCGCGATGATGGCGTCGTCACCGGTGAGATGGCCGAAGCGGTCGTTGATCGCCTTCAGATAATCGACGTCGGCAATCAGGAAGCTGCCGGTGACGCCATGCGTCTGGGCGACTTCGAACTGCTCGATGAAACTGCGCCGGTTGAGAAACCCCGTCAGCGGATCGGCGCTTGCCGTCTTCGCCAGCTGGTTGGTCTGCTTCAACAGGTCGCGATAGGAACGGTCGAGGGCTTCAAGCTTGGTGAACCAGACAAGACCGAGCGGGATGGCGATCACGAACGGCAGCACCAGCCGCACGGCAATGGTCACCGTGTCGGCTTCCGCGCCGATAAGGATCCGAATGCCGGTGGACACGGAAATCGAGATCGCCGCAGCGACCAGAGTCACCACCGCAGTTCGTTTCCATACATATTTGGAGGGTAGTACCAAGCTCACCACGTTCATACTTGAGGTCGCTCAAGCGTAGCGCGACGGCGGTAACCAGCTGGCTAATTCAAAGCGACGTATTTGAATCAAATACCAGCGGTCGCAAACGCTTCGTGGCGGATTTTCCGCCACGAAGCCGATGTTCGTCGATCAGATCGCGCCCGGGTAGTTCGGGCTTTCGCGGGTGATCGTCACATCGTGGGTGTGGCTCTCGCGCAGACCGGCGTTGGAGATGCGCACGAAGGTCGCACGCGAGCGCAGTTCCGCCAGATTGGGCGCACCGACATAGCCCATCGCCGCCCGCAGCCCGCCGACGAGCTGGTGCAGCACGCCGCTGACCGGTCCCTTGTAGGGCACCTGGCCTTCGATGCCTTCCGGCACCAGCTTCAGCGTGTCGCGCACTTCCGCCTGGAAGTAGCGATCGGCCGAGCCGCGCGCCATCGCACCAACCGAACCCATGCCGCGATACGCCTTGAACGAGCGACCCTGGTGCAGATAGACCTCGCCCGGGCTTTCGTCCGTGCCGGCCAGCAGCGAGCCGATCATCGCCGCGCCAGCGCCTGCCGCCAGCGCCTTGGCAAGATCGCCCGAGAACTTGATGCCGCCATCGGCGATGATGCCGATGCCGGCCTTGTCGGCCACTTCCACCGCCGACATGATCGCCGACAGCTGCGGCACGCCGACACCGGCGACGATGCGCGTGGTGCAGATCGAGCCCGGCCCGATGCCGACCTTGACGCCATCGGCGCCCGAATCGATCAGCGCCATCGTGCCATCTGCCGTGGCCACGTTGCCGGCAATGATCCGCACGTTGTTCGACAGTTTCTTGGCACGCACCACAGCGTCGAGAACGCGCTGCGAGTGGCCATGGGCGGTGTCGATGATGAGAAGGTCGACGCCTGCGTCGATCAGGCGCTCGGCGCGCTCGAAACCGTCGTCGCCAACGCTGGTGGCCGCAGCAACGCGCAGGCGTCCCTGCGCATCCTTGGCAGCGTTCGGGTTGAGCTGCGACTTTTCCATGTCCTTGACGGTGATCAGGCCAACGCAGCGGCCGGCATTGTCGACCACCAGCAATTTTTCGATCCGGTGCGAGTGGAGCAGACGCTTGGCTTCTTCCTGATCCACATTCTCGCGAACTGTAACCAGTCGCTCATGCGTCATCAGATCGCTGACTTTCTGGGCCGGGTCGGAAGCGAAGCGCACGTCGCGGTTGGTCAGGATGCCGACGAGCTTGCCCGTCACATGGCCGCCCGAACCGCCGTTCTCCACCACCGGAATGCCCGAGATGCCATGGGTGCGCATCAGCGCCTGCGCATCGCCGAGCGTTGCGTCGGGGCCGATCGTCAGCGGATTGACGACCATGCCGCTTTCGAACCTCTTCACCTGGCGAACCTGCTCGGCCTGCTCTTCCGGGGTGAAGTTGCGGTGAACGACGCCGATGCCGCCGGCCTGCGCCATCGCAATGGCAAGGCGTCCGTCAGTCACGGTGTCCATCGCTGCCGACAGGATCGGGATGTTGAGCTCGATGTCGCGGGCGATGACGGTGGAAACATCCGTCTGGCCTGGCATCACTTCTGAGTGAGCGGGCTGCAGCAGCACGTCATCGAAGGTAAGCGCCAAAGCGCCGGTTGCAGTATCGATAATCTTTGCCATTGCCGGTCCTTCGACGTTCGGGTGCGCGGGAGGAGCGCTCTAGCCTTGCGGCCGGCGGCGACTCATTTTTCTCCCCTTCAGGATGGCGCTGGCTGGTACCACGAGACAGACGAAAAGGGAAGCCTGTTCCGGTGATGGAGCTATGCAGAAAGCGTACGTCTCACCGCATCGGTCCAGCCGGCCAGCTTGCGCTTGCGCACCGAAACATCCATCGACGGCTCGAACCTGCGATCCAGCGCCCAGCTTTTGGAGAACTTCGCCATGTCCGGCCACACCCCGGCGCGCGAGCCGGCCAGCCAGGCAGCGCCCAGCGCCGTGGTCTCCAGAATGGTCGGCCGGTCGACCGGCGCATCGAGCAGATCGGCCAGCCGCTGCATCGTCCAGTCGGACGCGACCATGCCGCCGTCGACCCGCAACACGGTTGCGCCCGAAGCGCCCTTCCAGTCCTTGTGCATCGCCATCAACAGATCGTGTGTCTGGAAGGCAACGGCCTCCAGTGCGGCGCGCGCAAACTCGGCTGGACCGGAATTGCGGGTCAGGCCGTAGATCGCGCCCCGCGCGTCCGCATCCCAGTGCGGCGCGCCAAGCCCGACGAAGGCCGGCACCAGATAGACATCCTGGGTGTCGTCGGCCTGCGCCGCCAGCTCACCGCTTTGCCCGGCCTTGTCGATGATCTTCAAGCCGTCGCGCAGCCACTGCACTGCCGCCCCGGCAATGAAGATCGAGCCTTCGAGCGCATAGGTGGTCTTGCCGTCGAGACGATAGGCGATGGTGCCGAGCAGCCGGTTCTTCGAGCGCACCAGCTTGTCGCCGGTGTTGAGCAGCGCAAAGCAGCCGGTGCCGTAGGTCGATTTCATCATGCCGGGCGCAAAGCAGGCCTGGCCGATGGTGGCCGCCTGCTGGTCGCCAGCAACGCCGAGTATCGGAATCTCCGCCCCGAACAGCGCCTTGTCGGTGACGCCGAAATCAGCCGCGCAGTCCTTCACCTCCGGCAGCATGTCCGCCGGGATCGCGAGGATGTCGAGCAGTTCGGCATCCCACTGATTTTTCTCGATGTTGTAGACCAGCGTGCGCGACGCGTTGGTGGCGTCGGTGGCGTGCACCCGCCCCCCGGTCAGCCGCCAGATCAGAAAACTGTCGATGGTGCCGGCGAGCAATTCGCCTTTGGCCGCGCGCTTGCCCACGCCCTTCACCTTGTCGAGGATCCAGGCGATCTTGGTGCCGGAAAAATACGGATCCAGCAGCAGCCCGGTCTTCCTGGTGAATTTCGGCTCCAGCCCCTGCTTCTTCAGCTTGGCGCACAACGGCGCGGTGCGGCGGTCCTGCCAGACAATGGCGTTGTGCACCGCCTCGCCCGTCACCTTGTCCCAGACGACGACGGTTTCGCGCTGATTGGTGATGCCGATGGCGGCAATGTCGGACGCGGCGAGCTTGGCCTTTTCCAGCGCGGTCTTCACCGACCACACCACCGTCGACCAGATTTCCTCCGGATCGTGCTCCACCCACCCTGAAGCCGGATAATGCTGGGCGAATTCCTTCTGACCGACCGCCACGACATTCATGTCGCCGTCAAAGACGATCGCCCGACTGGATGTCGTGCCTTGATCGATCGCCAGAATATAGCCGCTCATGCTGCCTCCCCACCCGGTCTTAAAAATGTATCAGAATTGCCCGGTCACGCGCGGGCAGTGGCGTGCATGAATGCATCGAGTTCGGCGATTTCGCCAGCACTGAGACGCAGACCGCGCTTGGTGCGACGCCAGACCACGTCTGCGGCGGTCACCGCCCATTCGTGCTGCATCAAATAGCGCACCTCGGCTTCGTACAGGTCCGCGCCGAAGCTGCGCCCGAGATCGGCGGTGCTTTTGGCGGCCCCCAGCAGCGTGCGCGCACGGGTACCGTACAGGCGCACCAGACGACGCGCATGGGCTGCGTCGAGGAAGGCGTAAGCGCGCGTCAGCGCCTGCACCTGCGCGTCAAAACCGTTCACCGGGAAGTCGCCGCCCGGCAGCGGCGCATCCGCCGTCCACGACTTGCCCTTCTTGCCGAGAAAACCTTCGATTTTCTCCAGCACATGCTCGGACAGGCGACGATAGGTGGTGATCTTGCCGCCGAACACGTTGAGCAGCGGGGCTGCACCGTCGCCGCCATCGGTCTTCAACACATAGTCGCGGGTCGCTTCCTGCGCCGTCGACGCGCCGTCGTCATAGAGCGGGCGCACCGCCGAATAGGTCCAGACGACATCGGCGCGGGTTACCGGCTCGGTGAAATATTCGCTCGCAGCCGCGCAGAGATAGTCGATCTCGCTGTCCGTGATGCGCACGTCGCGCGGGTCGCCGTCATAGTCCTGATCGGTGGTACCGATCAGCGTGAACTCGTCCTCGTAAGGAATGGCGAAAATGATGCGTCCGTCGGCATTCTGGAAGAAATATGCGCGCGGATCGTCAAATTTGCGCGGAATGACGATGTGGCTGCCCTGCACCAGCCGGACATTGTGGGCGCCGTTCATGCCAAGCACACCGCCCAGCACTTCGTCGATCCACGGCCCCGCGGCGTTGACCAGCATGCGCGCCTTCACGTCCCAGCGCTTTTCGCCGTTGGTTTCCTTGAGGCCGACCACCCAGTGATCCCCGTCGCGCCGGGCGCTGACGACGCTGGTGCGCGTCGCAATCGTCGCGCCCTTGTCGGCGGCGTCGCGGGCGTTGAGCACGACAAAGCGCGCATCGTTGACCCAGCAGTCGGAATATTCGAAGGCGCGGGTGAACAGCTTCTTCAGCGGCCGCCCGGCGGCATCGACCGTCATATCGAGCGTCTGCGTCTTGGGCAGCAGCTTGCGCCCGCCAATATGGTCATAGAGGAACAGGCCGAGGCGCAGCAGCCACGCCGGCCGCAGCCCCTTGTGGTGCGGCAGCACGAACCGCATCGGCCAGACGATGTGCGGTGCGTTCTTCCAGATCACCTCGCGCTCCATCAGAGATTCGCGCACGAGACGGAATTCGTAATGTTCCAGATAGCGCAGGCCGCCATGGATCAGCTTGGTCGAGCCCGACGACGTGCCGCTGGCAAGGTCGTTCATCTCGGCGAGGTAGACGGAATAGCCCCGTCCGACGGCATCACGGGCGACACCGCACCCGTTGATGCCCCCACCGATGACAAATACGTCATAGGTTGGCACGTCATGGGTCGCGGCATTTTCCACAATGGCCTCCAAAGCCGGTGCGCAAGGCAAAACGCCTCACTGAAACCATATAGAAAATATTTCGAACCCATAACGAATGTCAAACGAAATGTCCGTGCCGACACCTCCGGTCAGGAAGAAGACGTCTCGACAAGTTCCACCCCGGACTCGGCACAGATCGCGCGGATCGCCGCAATCGCGCAGGAATCGGTGATGAAGGTGTTGACCTGGCTGAGATGGCCGATGCGCACCGGCGCGGTGCGCTCAAACTTGGTCGAGTCGGCGACAAGGATGACATGGCGCGCATTGGCGATGATCGCCTGCGCCACTTTCACTTCGCGATAATCGAAATCAAGCAACGCCCCGTCATGATCGATCGCCGACGCGCCGATCACCGCGTAGTCGACCTTGAACTGGCGGATGAAATCCACCGCCGCCTCGCCGACGATGCCGCCATCCGAGCCGCGCACGACACCACCGGCGATCACCACCTCGATCGACGGGTAGACGCGCATCTTGTTGGCGACATTGATATTGTTGGTGATGACCATCAGGCCTTCATGGTCGAGCAGCGCGTTCGAAACCGCCTCGGTGGTGGTGCCGATATTGACGAAAAGCGACGCGTTATCAGGAATGATGCGCGCAGCCGCGCGACCGATGGCGTCCTTTTCCTCCGACGCAATCTTGCGCCGCGCCTCATACTCGACATTCTCGATGCCGGACGGAAACAACGCACCGCCATGAATGCGCGTCAAAAGCCGCCGATCGCAGAGGTCGTTCAGGTCCTTGCGGATCGTCTGCGGGGTCACGCTGAAATGCGCGGCGAGATCATCGACCAGCACCCGGCCATTGTCCTTGGCCATCTGGATGATCTCGGCATGACGCGGCGGCAAAAACATAAGCGCTTCCTCGACTTTCGTTTCAAGCAAACCTAACCAAAAACGAAAGCGATGTGTAGCTCCATCTCGTGCCCAGCGTCATCCCGGAAGCCGAAG
>JBEBXE010000011.1:0-24441 GCA_040391705.1 Aerobium aerolatum | reverse complement strand
GCCCTGCCGCTGGCGCAAGGCGTTTCGTTCGACATCGAGTAGAGCAATGACAGTCATTCCTCAAATCACGGAGGCGGGTTTCATTCCCGCCTCACGGATTGCATCGGTCGGCATATCCAAGATTTTGCAGATCGGTGCGCGCGCGGCGGCCATGAAGCGTGACGGCCTGCCGGTCATCATTCTCGGAGCTGGCGAGCCCGACTTTGATACGCCAGAGAATATCAAGGCCGCAGCGAAGGCTGCAATCGATCGCGGCGACACCAAGTACACGGCACTCGATGGCACGCCAGAACTCAAGAAAGCCGTGGTCGAAAAATTTCGACGCGAGAACGGCATCGACTACGCAGTCGACGAGATAACGATCGCCACCGGCGCGAAACAGATTCTGTTCAATGCTTTCATGGCGACGCTCAACCCGGGGGACGAAGTCATCATCCCGACGCCCTATTGGACATCCTACTCCGATATCGTCGAGATTTGCGGCGGGACATCGAAGCTTATCCCCTGCCCCGCCGGATCAGGCTTCCGCCTTCAGGCCGCACAGCTTGAAGCTGCGATCACGCCTAAAACCCGGTGGGTACTGCTGAATTCGCCTTCAAACCCATCGGGGGCGGCTTACAGCGAAGCCGATTACCAGCCGTTGATTGATGTGCTTTTGCGCCATCCGCATGTCTGGCTGATGGTCGACGATATGTATGAGCACATCGTCTATGACGGCTTCAAATTCGTCACGCCAGTCGCCATCGAGCCTCGCCTGAAGCCGCGTACGCTCACCGTCAACGGCGTGTCGAAGGCATATGCCATGACCGGCTGGCGCATTGGCTATGCCGGAGGTCCCAAGGCCCTGATCAAAGCCATGGCCGTGATCCAGAGCCAGGCCACATCGTGCCCGTCTTCGATCAGTCAAGCGGCCGCGGTTGAAGCCCTGAACGGCCCGCAGGACTTCCTGAGGGAACGGCAGGAAAGCTTCAAAGCGCGGCGCGATCTGGTCGTTTCGAGTTTGAATTCCATTTCGGGCATCGAGTGCCGTACGCCTGAAGGCGCGTTCTACACCTTTGCCGGGTGCGCCGGCGTAATCGGCAAGACAACGCCGTCCGGAAAACGGATCGAGACCGACGCGGACTTTACCGACTACCTGCTCGAAACGGCCCATGTCGCCGTCGTCCCGGGCTCAGCCTTCGGCCTCTCGCCATACTTCCGCATCTCCTATGCGACATCGCACAGCGAGCTTGAGGAAGCCCTGCAGCGCATCGACACCGCCTGCAAACAGCTGGTTTAAAGCGAAAAACGGGGACAGTTCATGTCCCCGTTTTTGTTTCAGTGCTGTGGCAGGATCTTGCGCAGCGCCGCGACCGACTGCGCCATCGCCGCCTTCGGGTCGAGATAGTAGCGTGAATTGGTGATCTCGATCGACAGTGCGCCGGTAAATCCGGCTGCATTCAGCGCTGCCACGCATTCTTCTGCGGACAACACACCATCACCCCAAGCCAGATGGCTGCCGGACGGCTCGGAGTCGATCATGTGCACATGCGCGAGCTTGTCGCCCAGCGCCTCGATATAGTCCTTCACCGTCTCGCCTGTTCCCAGCGCGCCAGCCGTATCCAGCATTCCGTACAGCGACTGCGAGCCAACCGCGTCGAGTAACGCGCGCAGTTCCTTCGCGGTCGCTGCAATGTTGGACCAGGCAGGCGGCAAGGCTTCAAGAAACAGCTTCTGGCCAAGCTTCTGCGCTCGGTCCGCGATTAGTGACAGCGCCTCCGTGCAACGTTCGAATGCCTCTGCTGCCGGCTGGTCGGCAAAGCCCGATCCGGGCGTAACCAGCACCGCAGGACTCGCCATTTCCACCGACATTTCGAGGCTTTCGAGGAAATAGCGGATCGAACGGTCGCGAAGCGCTGCCTGCGGCGAGCCGAGATTGATCGGATAGACGCATTGTTCCGGCGTAAAGCAGGAGATCGCCATTCCCCGTTCCCTGATATTGGCTCCCAGCGCGCGCGCATCGGCAAGCGTCCGGTCGCCAAGATAGAAATGCGGTGCCGCGCCCCAAATTTCCACCAGCGGAAGCTCAAGCGCCTCGGCATCGTCGAGAAACCGATCCAGACTGTGCCTGAAATAGTGGAAGTTCATGCCGCAAATATTGGCCTGGTTCAGCGTCATAGGATTTCCCTTACTGGCTATTTGCGGGACGAAATGGAGCCCCGCTTGATGAAATCAGCACGCATCACCACCGCCCGGGCCGGCGTGCTGGACCCTTCGATGCGTTCCATAAGCATGGTTGCGGCCGACTCTCCCATCGCCAGCCGCGGCTGCGCCATCGTGGAGATGCCGGGCGAGAGGAAGTCCATCCACTCAAGATCGTCAAAGCAGACGAGCGAGAGTTCGTCCGGCACCGCAAGCCCTGCGGCGGAGACGGCTTTGATGACGCCTTCCGACATCGTACCGTCAGTTGCAAACACCGCCGTCGGCCGATCCGGCTGGCCGATCAGTGTCCCCGCGACCGCCTGCGCGGCTCCAGCCGAATAGGCGCCGACGCGGCGGATCAGAGAATTATCGACCGCCAAACCCGCCTGCCGGTGCGCACGCAGGTAGCCAAGCAGGCGCTGCCAGCTCGGATAAAGCGTGTCGGTTGAAAGAACCTCGCCGGCAAGCCCGCGCTGGATGAACGCGTCAAGCCCGCCCTCATGCTCCTCCAGCAACTCGCCCACCAGCCCGATCCGTGTGTGGTTGGCGGCGATGAGCGTGGAAACCGCCCGCTCCGCCGCCGCAATATTGTCAATCGCCACACGGTCCACCTCCAGCCCCGCCACGCTGCGGTCAAGCAGAACGAGTGGCAGGCCGCTGGCCTGGAGATCACGCAGGTGGCGCGCATTGCGCGTGTCACACGGCGAAACGATCAGCCCATCAACCTGCTTTTCCATCAGGAGATTCACGGCGCGAATCTCCTTGTCGAGGTTTTCATCCGAATTGACGATCAGCAGGCCGAAATCACGGCTCTCAACCACATCGGCAATGCCGCGCAGAATCGAGGCGTAGAACGGGTTCTGAATATCGCCGGCAACCACACCGATCGTGCGAGTTTTGCCGGTGATGAGGCTGCGCGCCAGCGCGTTGGTGCGGTAGCCAAGCTTGCCCGCGGCCTGCATGACCTGCTCGCGCGTTTCTTCCTTGGCATAGCCGTAGCTACCGAGGACGCGGCCCGCCGTGGCTGTCGACACACCCGCAAGCCGCGCAACATCGGCAATCGTCGCGTTTGATTTCTTCGCCACTGCTCGCTGCTCCCTTCGCCGCGAACCGTTTGGATCGCCCCTGCGTGATCGCAGGAATCGCTGCCGTCAGCGATCCCCAATGTCGCATCACGCCGCGTTATTCAAAGCGATTGCGGTGAAGACATCGAGATGAGCGCCCCCGACATTTTTGAAGATGGTAATCTCGTCGCGCGATTGCCGCGCCTTTGCCTTGCCCTGCGCGAGGTCAAAATGATCGCCTGCAATTGCATCGGCAGACACAAGACCCGATGCCAACGCCGGGCCGAGATCGCCAGTGTTCTCCATGCCCCGCCGCGTATCCACGAAGATGCGGCCCCGCGCCAGCGCTTCATCGTCAGTCTCGCGCAGGCTTGTCATATAGGCGCCGACGAGATCGAGATGCGTGCCGGGCTTCAAAAGCGCGCCCTTCACCAGCGTATGGTCGGACATGGTCACGCAGGTGATGACGTCCGCCTGGCGGACTGCTGCATCGATATCGGTAACTGCTTGCGCCTGCACGCCGTCCGCACGGAGGTTGGCGGCAACGATCTCGGCCTTCGGAGCCGTGCGGTTCCAGATCAGCACGCGCTTCAGCGACGGGCGTGCAGCCATATGTGCAGCGGCGAAATGAGGTGCGAGCGCACCTGCACCAACAACCAGCAACACCTCCGCATCCTCGCGCGCCAGCAGCGATGCGCCCAGCGCAGAATCGCCCGCCGTCTTGCGCGCCGTCATTGCTGCGCCGTCGGCTACCAAAAGCGGCGCTCCCGTCGAGCCGTCGAACATGGCGACCAGCCCCTGCACGTTAGGCTGCGGCGGCGTCAGCTTCTCGTTGTCGGGAAACACCCCGACCATCTTGACCGCGATGGGGCCATTCGGGACCCAGCCGGGAAGCGTAATGAATTGGTTGCCGCTGCCGGCGGGATCGTTCTGTACGACGACATCGGAGACCGGCATCGCGCTGCGATGCGCCTGCGACAGCGCGTCGATGAGATAAGACCAAGGCAGGGCGGCATGGACCGCAGCGGCATCAAAGACCTTCATGGCGTTTCCTCGTGGCGCCCCGGTCGCGGGGCTCAATTTTTCACGGCAAGCGTGACCAGGTGACAAGGGGTGACTGTTTGCGACAGGGCGAGCGGGCCGCCCTGCGCGTCGAGCACCAGCTTCTCAATGCGATAGACCGGCTCGGTCGTGGAGACACCCAGAACTTGCGCCTCTGAGGCGCGGGCGAAACCAACGTCGATGATACGTTCAGCTCCGGCAGGTTCCATGCCATAGGCGGCACGCAACGTGGCGAAGAAGCTTTTGCCCGCCTCAACGGGATCGAGGGCCTTCGGAAACCGCGCGGCGTCGAAGGAGAGAGTCTCCAGCGTCATCGGCCGGTCGTCGACCTCCAGCAAACGGACGAAACGGACAAGCCGCCCCGCGCCCAGGCGCGATGCTATGGCAGGCGCATCGATATCGTCATCGCGCTGGAGAACGCGATGCCCAGCCTTGTGGCCCCGCTCCTCCACAACGTCGGCGAAACCCGACAGCGAAATCGTCTGTTGAACCTTACGCGGCGCAACCACCGTGCCCCTGCCCTGCTGGCGCACCAGCAGACCTTCAGCACACAGCTCACCCACTGCCCTGCGCAACGTAATGCGGCTGACGCCATAGGTAGCGCACAGCTCGAATTCGGGCGGTAAAAAGCTACCTACGGCAAGACGGCCAGCCTCGATCTCGGACAGGAGCTTGCGCCTGACCTGTTCGTAGAGCGGCAGGAGACCGTCTTGCGCCATTATCGCCTCAGTAGTCGGTGAGCTTCTTCATGTAGCGGCGCCCGTCCAGCATGACCTGCTCACGGAAGCCGGCAACCTTATAGATGAAGCGCCACAGCGTGTCGAAGAAGATGAGCGGCACGACATTGCCCCTGAAGCGCTCGTCGATCCCCGACAGGTCGAGTTTGGCGGCATCGAGCACCAGAATGTTCTCGGCCTTGCCGAAGCGGTGCAGAAACTCATCGGCGCGTTCGTCGAGTTCACGGGTGGAATCGACGCCCTTCATCAACACGAAGCAGCGCGTCTCGTCCAGAACCTCGAACGGTCCGTGGAAGAATTCGTTCGAATGGATCGCCTGGCTATTGATCCACTGCATTTCCATCAACACGCAGATGGCGAAGGAATAGGCCGCGCCATAGCTCGCGCCCGAAGCCATCGTATAAACAACATCCTGCTTGGCGAAGTGCTCGGCATAACGATCCCACAGCGGCGCGTAAGTTTCCTGCGCACGATCGATCGCGACCTGGAGATTGCAGAGGCTGTCGATCAGCGGTTCGGTCAGATCCTCGCCGCCCGTCGAGGCCACAAGGCCCATGACGATCTGGTAGATGATCGAATAATTGCTGTCGCGTGCGTCGATCGGCGTGCCGGTGGTGTAAGGCGCTTCGAACTTGACCGGATAATCGACGGCCGTGCCCAGCGGGGAAGCGAGCTCGACTGTCAATCCAATGGTGACTGCGCCCTTCTCGCGAGCGAACTTTGCGGCAGCCGTCGTTTCTTTCGTGGTGCCCGTCATCGAGCACAGAACGACGAGTGTGTCCGAGCCGAGACGCTTTGGCGCACGGGCAACGAATTCGGCGGCATTGAAGACGTCGGAAGGCAGCGAGCCATGCTGGTCGAGCATGAATTTGGCTGGATGCATGATCGACAGGGAGCCGCCGCAGGCTACGAAGAAGACGTGGCGCAGCGCATTGACGTCGATGGACGAAAGCGCGGCCGAAACGGCCGGGTGGAAGCGGTCGGGAAGGGTCATCTACTATCACCTTTCAGATAAGACGACATAAGACATATTAATTTTTGCGGACAGGTGTCAAGCAGCCATTGACAAGCCGCGCGATTTATTGCGAACGTTCTCACATTGCCACGGAGATGAAATACCGGTGTCACAAACTGCCCCTAGAATCCTTGCCTTCGGCGACAACGTCGTGGACTGCTACCGCGATCAGCAGCAGATGTTCCCAGGTGGCAACTGCGTGAACCATGCCGTATTCGCCCGCCGCTTCGGGGCCGAAACCGCCTATGCCGGCGCGGTATCCGACGATGCAGCCGGCAACTCAATTCGTGACGCCTTCCTGGCCGAAGGTGTAGACACCTCGCTCCTGCGTTTCCTGCCTGGGCAAACCGCCTACTGCGTCATCGCTACCGAAAGTGGCGAGCGCGTCTTCGTCGGTGCCAACCTTGGGGTTTCGATCATCGGCCCATCACCGGCCGATCTCGCCTGGCTGAAATCAGCTGACGCCGTGCACACAGGCCGTTCCAGCCACATTGATGCATGGCTTGCGCATTTCGCCTCCCTGACCCGTATTTCCTACGATTTTGCGACGATCCGGGACGAATCGCGCATTGCACATGTAGCGCCGCACTGCTTCCTTGCCGGCTTTTCAGGCGGGGACCTGAGCCGCGACGAGGCCTTGGCGCTAGCTACCACGGCGCGGCGGCACGGCGCCGACTGGGCCGTCATCACGCGTGGCAGCGACGGCGCGCTATTGGCTGGCCGTGACGGCGTATACGAGGCGCCAGCTGTCTACGTAGAGCCGGTCGACACATTGGGTGCAGGCGACACATTCATCGCCCGCACTCTCGTAGGGCTTTTGCGCGGCGAGGCACCGGACACCATCCTGCGGGAGGCTGCCGAAGCCGCAGCGGAAACGTGCCTGTCGCCTGGTGCCTTCGGACACGGGGTGGAAATGGACGTGAATCTCGCGACCATGCTCACCGTCGATGAAATCTACGCCACGACCCGGCCGGTGCCTGGCCCCGAGACCGCATCGGCCGCCTCAGGCGTATGAGTTAGGAAAGAAAGCGTTCTCACACGTAACGCGCTTTCCGCCTCGGGAGAGGTCACACAGGGACCACACAGAACCACCAGACTAAAATCAACCAGGAGGACCAGCAATGAACCATTTCACTTCATCCATCCGGCTGCTTGCAGCCGCCGCAACCATGTCCACCATGCTCACCGGCGTGGCATTGGCGCAGGACGTGACCATCCGCATCGCCACAGTCAATTCGCCCACCAGCGAATCCTGGAAGGGCGTGATGGCGACGGCCAAGCGCGTCACCGAGCGCACCGACGGCCGCGTGAAGTTCGAAGGCTTCCCCTCAGGCCAGCTCGGAACCACCACCGACTCGATCGAGCAGGCGAGCCAGGGTCTCCCGATCATGACCTTCACCTCGGCCTCGTTCCTGTCCAGCTTCGGCGTGCCGGAATTGTCGATCGTGGAAGGTCCCTTCGTCGTCTCGAACACCGATGAAGCCGAAACGCTCGCCTTCTCGGAGCTGATGCAGGGTTACTACGACCGGCTCGCCGAAACTGCCGGCATCCGCGTCGTCGCCATCAACTGGTTCGACGGCCCGCGTCACATGATCGGCACTGCCGGCTACTCGTCGCCATCAGACCTGAAGGGCGTGCGTATGCGCGTGCCGCCGGTAGAGACCTGGCTGAAGACGTTCGGACCGCTCGGCGTGGTCGCAACCACCGTGGAGGCTGCCGAAGTCTATTCGGCCTTGTCGCAGGGCGTCGTGACCGCCGCCGAGAGCCCCCTCACCGGCCTGCGGGCTTCGGGTTGGCAGGAAGCGGCCAAGGAAATCACCCTGACAGGTCATTTCAATCTCTTCACCGGCTGGGTGATGAGCGAGACCGCGTTCAAGCAGGTGAGCGACGCCGACCGCGCTATCCTGCTCGAGGAGTTCCGCAAGGGCGGCCAGGACCTGACCAAGGTGTCCGCCGATCTCGAATCGGAAATCCGCACGCAGTTTGAATCCCAGGGCGTGACCTTCCACGAGGCCGATCTCGACGCTTACCGCGCGGCGACGGCAAGCTTTTATACGAGCTTCCCGAACTGGCCCGAAGGACTTTATGATCAGGTGCGGGCAGCAGCCACCGGCAACTGATTGAAACAACGGCCGGGCGTGCCTTTGGGCGTGCCCGGCTTTTCGTCTACTGGGAGGAGAGTCGCAGCGATGAAAACCCTGCGCACTATAGTCGAGTTCGTCGGCGTGACTGTGCCTGCGCTGCTGCTTGCGGCGCTCGTAGCAATCGTCATGTCAGACGTTGTGGCACGCAACTTCTTTGCCACGTCCATCATGTGGGCGCAGGAACTGGCAGTGATCCTGATGGCAGCAGCCGTCTGGCTGGGGCTTGCTGGAGCGTCGATGAGCGGCCAACTGTTCGGGATCTCCTTTTTTGTCGACAGGCTTCCGGCGCGGTTTGCGACGATTGCGCGTTTGCTGGCCAACCTCCTGATCCTCCTGATCGCTGCTCAAGTAATCCGCGCTGCCTTTGCGCAGATTGCGACCGCGCGATTCACCACGTTTCTCACCCTCGGCTGGCCGAAATGGATCGTCGCGGCCTTGCTGGCGACGGGCATGGCGCTCGTAATCGTAGGACTCATTCTCGACATGGCAGAGAATTTCAGGAAGGTGCGCCCGTGACAATTGTCGCCATCGTCTTCGTCATCCTTCTGGTTTTGGGTCTGCCGGTCGGCTTCGTGATGCTCGGCGCATCGATGGCGTATTTCGCCATCAATCCGCTGATGACCAGTCTCGTTGCCCAGCGCATGTCGTCGGGGCTCGAATCGTTCCCGTTGCTGGCAATCCCGCTGTTCGTCGTCGCCGGTGCTGCGATGGCGCGTGGCGGTATCGCCGACCGCCTCTATTCCTTCTGCGAGACCCTCGTGGGCCACTGGCGCGGAGGCCTGGCGCAGATAGCCGTCCTGAATTCCGTCTTCATGGGCGCGATGTCCGGATCGGCCAACGCGGACGCTGCCATCGACGCGCGCACCATCGTGCCGGTCATGCGCAAACGCGGCTATACCAACGCCTACGGTTCGGTCGTCAGCGCTGCCTCGTCGCTCATCGCCCCGATCATGCCGCCCAGCATCGCCCTGATCATCTATGGCCTCCTGACCGACACCTCGATCGGAAAATTGTTCATGGGAGGGGTGGTCCCCGCCTTCGTGATCGCGATCGCACTGATGCTGACGGTGCGTTGGACCGCCATCCGGATGAACCTTGCACCGGCACGCGAGACCCGTGCGGCACCGCGCGAAGTGCTGAGCACCGGCCGCGCCGCCCTGTGGGCGCTGGCGATGCCCGTCATGCTTCTGCTTGGTTTGCGTAGCGGCTGGTTCACGCCGACGGAACTGGGCGCGGTAGCGGCCGTGTACGCCTTTCTGGTTGGCGTGATCGTCTATCGCGGCCTGACCCTTGGCGAGACGATGTCATTGTTTGCCGAGTCGGCGGTGACCACGGCGGGCGTGATGTTCATCATCGCCTCTGCCTCGGTGTTTTCATTGATCCTGAGCCTTGAGCAAGTGCCGCAGCACCTCATTACAGCCCTGCTGTCGATCTCGGACAACAAATATGTCGTGCTTCTTGTCATCAACATTGCCCTCCTGATCCTCGGCACGGTTTTCGAGGGGCTGGCGATCATCGTTATTCTCGGCCCGTTGCTGGTGCAGGTCGCGCAAAGTCTCGGCATCGACCCCGTTCATCTCGGCGTGGTGCTGGTGTTCAACACCGCAATCGGCTCGATGACGCCACCGGTGGGAACCGTGATGTTCACGGTGTGCTCCATCACCCGCTGTTCGGTCGAGGATTTCACCAAGGCGTTCATGCCCTTCCTCATCGCCTCGATCGGCGTCTTGTTCCTGCTCACCTACGTGCCGGCGCTGGTGACCTTCCTTCCCAACCTAATGTTCTAAAGCAGGTGAAAATCGTGACAGCCAAGGCAAGCGGCAATCTATGGCGCGCCAGCAGCACAATGACTGTGGAAGCGTCTCCGCTCATGTCGGATGTGGACACCGACCTTGTCATCATCGGCGGCGGCTTCACCGGTAACGCGGCTGCACTCGAAGCCGCACGCCGTGGCGCGTCGGTGACGTTGCTTGAGGCGGAAACGTTCGGCCATGGTGGCTCCGGCCGCAATGTCGGGCTCGTCAATGCCGGGTTGTGGCTCCCTCCGCGCGACGTGATGGCGCAGATGGGACGCGAACCGGGCCTCCGGCTCGTCAACTTGCTGGCCGACGCGCCAAAGCTTGTCTGGTCGCTGATCGAACGCGAAGAAATCGATTGCGAAGCGACCCCCAACGGGACCCTTCACCTAGCCCATTCGGGCTCAGGCCTTCGCGACCTTGAAGAACGACACCGTCAAGGCGTGGAGCTTGGCGCACCGCTCCAGATTCTGGACGCCGCAGAAACCGCCCGTCGCACCGGTAGCAGCGCCTTCCACGGCTCGCTCCTTGACCCGCGCGCCGGCACCATCCAGCCGCTGTCCTATGCACGCGGCCTTGCGCGCGCAGCGATACGGGCCGGTGCGCGCCTTCATGAAGGCACGCGGGTAAGCCGCGTCGTGCGCCACGGCGATCGCTGGCACGTCACCGCCAATGGCCACACGGTCACGGCAAAGGCGCTTCTTCTGGCGACCAACGCCTATTTCGAAGGCATTGATATCGCCGTTCAACCGCAATTCGTCGGCGTCAGCTACTGCCAGTTCGCGACAGTGCCTATGCCCGAACACCTGCGCGCGCAGATCCTTGCCGGTGGTGAAGGCTGTTGGGATACAGCGCTCGTGATGTCATCATTCCGCATCGATAGAGCAGGCCGTATGATCGTGGGCGGCATCGGCGATGCGGGCGGCGTTGGCGCCACCATCCATGCAAACTGGGCACGTCGCAAACTGCGGCAGATCTATCCCCGGCTTGCCGATCTCCCCTTCGAGCATGCCTGGCACGGGCGCATCGCCATGACCAGCGACCACGTTCCAAAGATCCTCCGGCTTGGCCCGTCGGGCTATGCCTGCTTCGGCTATTCAGGTCGCGGCATCGGCCCTGGCACAATGTTCGGCACGCAAGCTGCCATCGCCTTGTTGGAAGGTCGGGAAGACGAGATGCCAATCGCGCCGATCGCCAATTTCACTGAACGGTTCATCGGCCCACGGGCCACCTACTATGAGGCAGGAGCAATGCTGACCCATGCGACGAACCCACTGCCTTTCAACTGATTGCTAGCCAACAGCGGCTGAACGATCCGATCACGGATCCCATGCGCTCGGCTGGGTCTTCGCGTCTTGTCATTTCCGGATGGCAAAGAAGCACCCAGTCTATGGGGTATCGAACGCTGCGCCAGCATCGAATGCAGCGGCGATCCAAAGACTATCGAAGCCCAACTCGGAAAGTATCCCGGCAGTGTCACTTCCCCGCGCTCTTGCTGGGTCCTGCAACGGCAGCGCTTCACGGTCGACGAGCACCGATGAACGGATCGCGGTTACATCGCCTTCCTGCGGATGGCGTTCCGGGACGAACATCCCCACCGCCGACAAATGAGGGTCTGCGGCCAGGCTGTCCAGCGTATGACAGGGCATCGCCGCGACATCGCCGGCCAGGAACAAATCCATCCATTCGGCGGTGGTCTTGTCTGTCAGCGCAGCGCCTCTGACGGCAAACCAGGCATCGACGTTTTTCGCGCGTGCAGCCACTGACGCAAACCGGGGATCGTCCAGCAAATGCTGTTTACCCACTGCGGCAAGGAAAGCCTTGACCTGAGCATCGGTGTTCGCCGTGACCGAGATCCAGCCGTCAGCGGTTTGAAGCGGCCGATTGTTTGGGTTGAGAAGCCGTTGATCACCAGCAGGGCCGGTAGCAGGATCGAAACTTTTCTGCGCCAGATGCTCCTGAAGGACGAAACCCGCCATCGTCTCGAACATCGGCACTTCAATCGTTGCACCCGTGCCACTGCTGCTGCGACCGGCCAACGCGGCCATGATCGCGCCGGCAGCGATTTCTCCGACCACATGATCGCAGATCAGCAGGGGAATATAGGCCGGGACGCCGTCGCGGGCGAGTGCCAAGCCGGCAATTCCGGACGCCCCTTGCACGACGCTGTCATATGCGGGCTGGCCGGCATAGGGTCCATCCTCGCCATATCCCGTGATCGTGCAGTGGATCTTGTCCGGGCTTTGTCCTCGAACCGTCTCGGCATCAATGCCAAGACGTTTGAGGGCTGCGGGTCGCATGTTGCAAACAATCACATCGCACCACGCGATCAAGCGCTCCAGAACAGGACGGGACGCGGGATTCTTCAAGTCGAGGCAGATGTTGCGCTTGCCTCGATTGATGTGCAGGTAGGTGCCGGAATGCATCCCGGTGGGCGAAGGCCCGCCGAGGCCGCGCATCAGGTCACCGTCCGGAGCTTCAAGTTTGACGACCTGTGCACCGTACTGCGCCAGACGCCATGTACAGACGGGCCCGACCACCACGGACGTCAGGTCAAGGACGCGCACACCGTCGAGAAAAGCTGTCATTGTTCGATGTCCGCCTTGATCCGCAGCGCAAGCCGTCCGGCGTCGTCATGGGCATCCAGCAGCACCGTGCGGTCATCGGTGCGCGACGTGACGTGGATCGGCCGATTGCTGAATAGCGGCGAGACATGCGACGCGGACAGTCCGGCTAGCTGCAGACCCATCCCTCTCCTAACGCGTTCCGTAAGCAGCAGCATCGACAGTCCGCCATTGACCACCAGATCGGGAAAGCCCTCGACGGCGCAGGCAAAATTCCGGTCCAGATGAATCTTGTGGGAGTTGAATCCCAGCGCGGAGTACTGGAAGAGGAGGAGGTCGTCAGGCGTATACGACGCGTCGAAGGCAGGCACGACGTCAGGGGCCGCAGCGGACTGGTAGCTCGCACGGTGGCGAAAAAGGTAGGTCTGCGATTCCAGCAGAAGCAGCGCGCCGGACAGATCATCGTAGAGTTCGTGGGCAACCGTGACCAGGACCGATCCGGCCCCGCCCACCGCCTTGACCTTTGCGAGCGTTGTTTCGCGACGGACGCGGCTGTCAATCGCAATATCCGATACGAACCGCACTTCGCGTCCGACGATCACGAGACTGGGCAGATGAAGGCCCTCGAAGGCGATCCCAAATCCCGGAAAGCCGTCCTCGCGCACGGCAGATCGTGCAGTTCCCGCCGCCAGCAAAAAGAACTGCCATCCCCGGGGGAGCGGGCCGCCGGATTTCAGAAAGCCATCGTCGAGATCGAGCATAGCGGCAACACGCCGGACTGAGCCGAGGGAACAATACTCCGTTCGAACGAGCTTCTGGACGTGCTCCGCCATGCGCTGCTCCGCCCCTTCCCCCTGATGTCGACCAGTCACCCGGACCCTCGCTCCATTCCGTCGTGTGTGCTTGCCGAAATGTCTAGTTCCAGACCATCTGCGGCACCGTGTCGAAGCCGACGATCGATTTTGCCTCCAGGTACTCTTCAAGCCCTTCGACACCGCCCTCACGGCCGTTGCCCGAATGCTTCATGCCGCCGAAGGGCACGGCAAAGTCCATCGGTGTGTAGTTGAAGGTCACATGGCCGGTGCGCATACGCTTGGCGACATAGCTCGCCATTGCCGGATCTTCAGTCTGCACGAAGGATTGCAGGCCGTAAGGCGTTGCCTCTGCCAGTTCGATCGCATCATCGATATCGGCATAACCCTGCAGGACCATGATCGGCCCGAAGATTTCCTCTTGCGCAATCTTCATGCCGGGCTTGGCAATCAGCACCGTCGGGGCAATATAGTAGCCCTGATCGAAGCCCGCAGCTCGCTCGCCGCCGCCGCAGACCAGCCGCGCGCCCTCGTTGACGGCTTCGTTGATGATACGGCACAGCATTTCGAACTGCTGCCGGGATGCGACAGGACCGATATCCATCGTGCCCTCGAGCGGGTTGCCGATCTGCAATGTCTTTGCCGTCTCAGCTGCGATGAGCGCGGCCTTTTCAAGTTGCGAGGCAGGCACCAACATCCGGCTGGGCGCGTTGCAGCTTTGGCCGCTGTTGCGCGTGCTGCGGATAAGCCCTTCACGCACCGCCCGTTCCAGATCGACATCAGGCAGCACGATATTGGCTGCGTTGCCACCCAACTCCTGCACGACCCGCTTGATCGTCGGCGCAGCTGCCTGCGCGACGCGGATGCCAGCCCCAACGGAACCGGTGAAGGTGATCAGGCGCACATCGGGGTGTTCCGCCAGCGCGGCACCGGCCTGCTGTCGGCCCAGCACGAGATTGAAGCCACCCTTGGGCAAGTCGCTTGCATCAATCACCTCTGTCAGGATGATCGCGGCCGTCGGGGCTATTTCGCTTGGCTTCAGCACGATCGGACAGCCAGCAGCAATCGCGGCCGCAACCTTGATGCTGATCAGATGCAATGGCCAGTTCCACGGCGTGATCAGTCCACAAACGCCGATTGGTTCGCGCACGACCAGCGTGCCGCCACGCCGCTCACTGAAACTGTAGTCCTGCAGGATCGTGCTGTAATTGCGATAATGGCCGACAGCATTGACGATGTGAGGCCCACGTGAGATCCACAACGGCGACCCCATTTCGGCGGTGATGGACTGCGCGATTTCCTCGGCGCGTGCTTCGATCCCATCGGCAATCTGCCCGAGTATCTTGACGCGCTCGGCAACGGACAGGGCCGCCATTTTGCCGCTGGCCGCAACGGCAGCGTTGACAGCCTCGTCGATATCCGCCGCGCCACCACCGAGAAAGCGACCGCAAGCGACCTCGGTCGCCGGGTTGATCGCATCGAACTCGTCTCGATCAATGGGCTGGCGCCATGCGCCGTCAACAAAAATACCGGTTCTCGAAATCATCATCGTCTCTTTGCGTCTTGGAAATTCATGTCGGCGGCTCGTCAGCCACACAGGCTGTCAACCACGGCCACCCAGTAGGCGATGCCATGCGGCAGCACGGCATCGTTGAAATCGTAAGCGGGGTTGTGAACACTGGCGCCCTCGCCGGTGCCCAGCAGACCGTAGGACCCCGGCCTCTTCTCCAGCATGAAGGCAAAATCTTCAGAGCCTGTCCCCGGCACCATCACGCCGACCGCCTGCTCGCCAAAGACCGCCACAGCTGCATTGCGCGCATCAGTGGTGGCACCCGCGTCGTTCACCGTTGGCGGATAGCGGTTTTCGTAGGTAACCAGCGCCTGCCCACCGTGAGCATCGGCGGTGGTTTCCGCAATGCGTCTGATCGAGCGTTCCGCCAAGGCCTGAACCTCCGGTTCAAAACACCGGACCGTCCCCGCAATGGTCACACTGCCCGGAATGGCGTTGATCGCCTCGCCGCCATTGATCTGCGTGCAGGAAACCACAAGCGCCTTGGCAGGGTCAGCCTGCCGCGCAACGATCGACTGCAAACCGACAATGACATGGCTGCTGATGACGATGGGATCGACCGCCAGATTGGGTTTGGCGGCATGGCCACCCTTCCCTTTCACGACGATGCGGAACAAATCGTAGCCCGCCATGACCGGCCCCGGCGCAAACGCCATGCTGCCGGCAGGCAAGCCCGGGCGATTGTGCAACCCGAACACCTTGTCGACCGGGAATCGTTCGAACAGACCCTGTTCGATCATCACCCGCGCGCCGCCTTCGTTTTCCTCGGCAGGCTGGAAGATGAACACCACGCGTCCCTGGAAGCCGCGTCGCGCGGCAAGGTACTTCGCCGCGCCCAACAGCATCGCCGTGTGGCCATCATGCCCGCAAGCATGCATCTTGCCCGGAATGGTCGACGCCCACGCGAAATCATTGGCCTCGGTAATATCGAGCGCATCGATATCAGCTCGCAGCCCGATCGACGGACCATCACCGTCGCCGTTCAGAACGCCGACCACGCCAGTACCGGCTATGCCTTCATGCACCTCGATACCGCCGAAGCTGCGCAGCTTTTCGGCGATGAAGCGAGCTGTGTTCACTTCCTCGAACGCGGTCTCCGGGTGCGCGTGCAGATGCCTGCGCCAGCTGGTGACCTCGTCGACCTGCGCCAGAATGCCTTCCGAAATCCCGGTCAGGGCAATCGCCTCGCCTTGCGGATTCTGGTTTGTATCATTCGAGGACAAGGTGCCCACCTCCCAGGTCGCGATAGCTGCGCTTGGTCAGATCCTGCCCGGTGACCAGGTCGTCGCGACGCACGGGTTCGCTCTGGACACTACCAATATGGCTGCGACGGCTGGGGTCGGGCACAGGCACGGCCGACAGCAGCCGCTGCGTATAGGGATGTGCCGGATTGCCGAAGACCGCCGAACGGGGTCCGATCTCGACGATCTCGCCGAAATACATCACCGCAACGCGGTGGCTCAGCCGCTCGACCACAGCCATGTCATGGGAGATGAACAGGAACGCGATACCGTAGCGATCCTGCAGATCCATGAACAGGTTCAACACCTGTGCCTTGACCGAGACGTCCAGCGCCGACACCGCTTCGTCCGCAACGATGACCTTGGGCTTCAAGGCAAGCGCACGGGCAATACAGATCCGCTGACGCTGGCCGCCGGAAAACTCGTGCGGACGGCGCGTCACCATATCCGCCGTAAGCCCGACTTCCTCCAACAACTGACGCGCTGTCTCAAGCGCTTCGCCGCGGCTGAAGCCGTGCGCCAGCATCGGCTCAGCGATGGCATCACCGACCCGAAGGCGCGGGTTGAGGCTGGCATAGGGGTCCTGGAACACCATCTGGATATTCCGGCGAACCTCGCGCAACTGCTGCTTGCCAATATCCGTCATCGACTTGCCGCCGATCGTGATCCGGCCCGAGTCGATCTGTTGCAAGCCAAGAACGGTTCTCGCCACCGTGGTCTTGCCGCATCCCGACTCGCCGACGATCGACAGGGTTTCGCCCGCTTTCAGGTCGAAACTGACGCCCTTGACCGCGCGCACCACGTTCTTGCGGAAGATCGACTTGCCCGCCGCCACCTCGAAGCTGACCGCGATGTCCTTGACATCCAGCACGGTTCCCTGGGCACCTTGCGCTACGGCAGCCGGTGCGGGCGCTGCAGGTTCGTCGCCAATCAGCGCAAAACGTTCGGGCTTTGTGCTGTTGCGCATGCTGCCAATGATTGGCACGGCCGAGAGCAGCCGCTGCGTATAGGGCTGGCTCGGAGCTTCGAATATCTCGCGCGACGACGCCTTCTCGACCGCATTTCCGTTCCGCATGACGACGACGTCATCAGCGACTTCCGCAACCACACCCATGTCATGGGTGATGAACATGATCGCGGTCTGGTCTTCGACCTGAATCTGCTTGATCAGGTCGACGATGTTGGCCTGCGTGGTGACGTCCAGCGCGGTTGTCGGCTCGTCGGCGATCAGCAAATCCGGGCTACAAGCCAGTGCCATCGCGATCATCACCCGCTGGCGCTGCCCGCCGGAAAGCTGATGCGGATAGTCCGAGACGCGGCGCGCGGCGTTCGGAATCTGAACCTTGTCCAGAAGCCGGATCACCTGCTGCATCAGGTTGCTGCCATCGCCCTTACCGTGGCGGTGGAGCACTTCCTCGATCTGCATGCCGATCGGGAAAACCGGGTTCAGCGATGTCATCGGTTCCTGGAAGATCATTCCGATGCGATTGCCCCGGACATCCTCCATCTCACGCTCTTTCAACGTGAGAAGGTCGCGCCCATGCAACAGCACGCCACCGGTGGTGATCGTCGTCTTCGGCATCAGGCGCATGATTGACAGGGCCGAAACGCTCTTGCCCGAACCGGATTCGCCAACCACAGCCAGGGTGCGACCTTTGAGAATGTCAAACGACAGGTTACGCACCAGAGAAATCGGGCCATCTTCGCCCGGAACCGAAATGCACATGTCGCGCACACTTAGAACCACGTCCTGCGCGGCCCCGTTCGCGCCCGGATGCTGGCTCTTGATGATGTCTGTCTCGCTCATCGATCGTTACCTCGGCGACTTCGGATCGAGCAGGTCACGCAGACCGTCACCCATCATGTTGATCGAAAACACCGCGAGCGACAGGAATGCTGCCGGAAAGACGATGATCATGAACTTGACCTGCCAAAGCACTCGGCCCTCAGCGATGATATTTCCCCATGAAGGGATCGATGGCGGCGTACCCGCACCGATGAAGGACATGATCGCCTCCATGATCATCGCAGCAGCAAAAATATAGGTCGCCTGCACGACCAGCGGAGCGAACGTATTGGGCAGGATATGACGCACGATGATCGTCGGTGTGCGGGTGCCCGAAACCATGGCGGCCTCGACATAGGTGCGTTCGCGCAACGACAGAACACTGCCGCGCACGAGACGTACGACGCGCGGGATCTCCGAGACCGTGATCGCGAGGATGACGTTCAACACCGAACCGCGCATCAGAGCCGTCATCGCAATCGCCAGCAGCACCGCCGGGATCGACATCAGGCCATCCATGATCCGCATGATAATCATGTCGGCGATGCGGAAATAACCCGAGACCAGGCCAATCAGCAGTCCAAAGAACGTGGCAAGGATTGCCACCGAAAAGCCGATGAACAGCGAAATGCGTCCGCCGTACAGCACCCGCGAATAGAGGTCTCGTCCGTAGGTATCGGTCCCGAACCAGTGTTTGCTCGACGGGTCGAGCGTCCGGTTAACCGGGTTCATGGTCAGGGGATCGACCGTCCCCAGCCAGGGCGCGAACAGGAACACAATGGTAATCAGCAGCAAAATGCCACCACCAACGGTAATGCTTGGGTTGCGGAGCGCGGCCCGCCACATGGATCTATTGGAGTGCATCGCTTAGTACCGGATTCTTGGGTCGAGAACGACGTAGAAGATGTCGATCAGGAGGTTGACCAGGACGTAGACGAGCGAAAACAGCAGCATGATCCCCTGGATAACCGGGTAGTCACGTCGCAGGATCGCATCGATGGTCAGGCGGCCGAGACCTGGAATGCCGAAGACGCTCTCCGTCACGACTGCTCCACCGATCAGCAAGGCAACGCCAACGCCGATGACCGTGACGATAGGGTTGGACGCATTCCGCAAGGCGTGCAGGAACAGGATGCGTTTGCTGCGCAGACCCTTGGCACGCGCCGTGCGGATATAGTCCTCGGACAGGACTTCCAGCATCGCGGCCCGGGTTATGCGCGCGATCAGCGCGATATAGACCAGCCCCAGCGCCACCGAAGGCAACACAAGATGTCTGAGCCAGGGCACGACTCCATCAGCCAGGTAGGCATAGCCCTGAACCGGGAACCAGCGAGCCTCAAGCGCGAAGACGCGCGCCAGAACGTAGCCGATGATGAAGACAGGCACCGAGAACGCCGAGATCGCAAACAGCATCACCAGCCTGTCGGCAACAGTGTTCACTTTCGCAGCGGCAAGAACCCCCAGAGGGACCGCGACCACAACGGCGAAGATAATCGTCAGGAACATCATCGACAGCGTCGGCTCGATCCGCTGTGCGATCAGATCGATCACTGGCGTGCCGTTCATGACCGAATTGCCGAAATCCAGCCGGGCGATATCAACCAGCCAGCTGACATAGCGCACCAGGAAAGATTCATTCAGGCCAAGGGCCTCGCGGATCTTCTCCACGTCTTCCGCGTTGGCGTTGGGTCCTGCAATAACCAGCGCCGGGTCTCCCGGTGTCAGATACAGCAGTGAAAACACAACGATCGACACTACGAAGAGAACGGGCACGATCGAGATGAGACGACTTACAATCGGCTTGTACAAAGAAGCGTTCCTTACTTCGCCAATGGCACGAAAAATTGCAGAGCGGCTACCGGACTAATCGCGGCAGCCGCCCTGCGTTCATACGTGTCAGTTCCGCTCGAGATTCCAGAACACCGGGATCGACGACGGGATGATGCCGCTGAGGTCGCTGCGGTGTGCAGCCGGCTGAGCGATCTGCCCCCACATCACGGCAGGAACGATCTCGTATGCGCGCTCCGAGATGCGATCTGCCAGTGCCTTGCGCTCGTCCTCGGACGTGGCGCGCGGGAATGCAGCCAGGTACTCACCCATCTTCTCATCGCAATGCCAGCCGGCATAGTCGATGCAGTTGCGCGCGGTGTAAAAGTGCGTGATCGGCAGGCCAAGATCGAGACCCGTCGCATGCACGCCAAACAGGTGCCAGGCATCCGGCTTGGTGCGCGTGCTCAACACGCTCGCCCAGTCCATCGCCTGCAGTTCAACGTTGAAGCCGACCTGACGCAGCCAGTCAGCAGCGACTGCCGACGACACACGCGTCGCGTCGATGTCGGTAGCCTGGAGAATGATGATCTTCTCGCCGTTGTACTTCGTCTTGGCCAGCGCTTCTTTCGCCAGTTCGACGGACGGGTTTTCCGGAGACAGCGAACCTGCCGTGGTCTCGTAAGGCGTACCGCACAGGAAGAACGACTTGCAGTCCGGAACCGTATACTGGCCGCTCAGGCCCAAGGCAGCCGGAACCGAATTCTGGTCAACCACGCTCCACAGAACACGGCGGATCTCTGGATCATCAAACGGCGGCATGCGGTGGTTCAGGCGGAAGTAGCCCTGATACATGTTGATGCCGGTGAACGACAGCACGTCGACACTCGGATCATTTTCCAGAACCGGCAACAGATCGAACGGCGGATACTGCACGTAGTCGATCTCGCCAGCGGTCAGCGCGGTAGCTGCCGTGATTGCGTCCGGCAGCGTCTTGATCACGAGTTCGTCGATGTTGACAACCTTGCCGCCCGCCATGAAATCGGCTGGCTCGTTGCGTGCAACATAGTTCTCGTTGCGCTCCAGAACCATAACGTCGCCCTGACGGTGACGCTCGGCGTTGTAGACGAACGGACCTGAGCCGACGACTTCCTTCAACTGAGTGGTGGCCGGCGTTTCAGCCAGACGCTTCGGCATCATGAAAGCGACCGGCGCATTCGGATGACCAAGCGCTGTCGTGACCAGACCGAACGGCTCTTTCAGCTGAATCGTGAATTCGTTGGCGCTGTCTGCAGTAATGGTATCGGTTGCGTTGCGCAGCATGGTGCCAAGCGGCGAAACTGCCCACCAACGCTGGACCGACGCAACAACGTCTTCCGAGGTGACCGGCTCGCCATCGTGCCACTTCAAACCGTCACGCAGCTTGAACTTCCAGGTCAGGTTGTCGTCGCTGACGGTCCAGGTATCGACCATCTGCGGCTGAATCTGGCCAGCGGTGTCCATTGCGAACAGGGTGTCATACACCATGAACCCGAAGGTTCGCGTGATGTAGGCGGTGGTGAAATGCGGATCGAGAGTCACGATCTCGGCCTCAAGCACCGCCGTCAGCGATTTGTTTTCCTCGGCAGCAGCGCTGCCTGCAAAACCGGCTTGCGCAACCCACAGCGCAACCGCGCCGGCCACGAGCCCTTTGTTGATCTTGTTCATCATAGCTAGTCTTCTCCCTTCAGTGAATTTCTTTGATCAGCGCAGCGGCCTTCTCACCGATCATGATGGCCGTTGCATTTGTATTTCCGCCGATGTGGTCGGGGAAAATCGACACGTCCGCCACCCACAAACCGTCCACGCCCCGGACCTTTAGATCCGGTGTCACCACGGCCTCGGCATCGCTGCCCATGCGACAGGTTCCAGCTGGGTGGTAGAAGGGTCGGGTGTTGGAACGGATATACTCGTCGTCACGGCCCGCGCCCTCATCGGGGATGTCCAGGAACCGTACGAACCGGCTGCGCAAGGGCTCGCTCTTGACCAGGTCACGTACCCATTTCAGCGAATAGCGCATGGCCTCGTAGTCGGCAGGATCGTCGAGGTAGCGCGGGAAGATCCGGATCGGATCGGCCGGGTTGGCCGAGGCCAATTCCAGATGTCCGCGGCTTTTCGGATAATTCGCATTGATCAGGATCGTCACCAGATTGCGCTTCGGGAACACGCGCTTTCCGTTCCGCATGAAGCTGCCATAGGCAAACAGCAGGAACTGCATGTCGGTGTGCTTGAGCTCTGGCCGCGACCGGAAGAAGCCGATCAATTGTGACGACGGCGTGCCCATCGGGCCCTTGCCCCGGAACAGCCAGTTGGCAAACGCCAGCGCGCCCTTGATCGGGCTGCGATAGGCATTGCTCGTTGGCTCGTTAAGCTCGGCCAAAACATACATGCCGGGATGTTCCATCAGGTTCTTGCCAACCTCCCGGTTGACGACCTGCGCCTCGATCCCGTGTTTTTGCAGCGCTTCAGGATCACCGATGCCGGACAGCATCAGGATCTGCGGCGTGTTGATAGACCCTGCGGACAGCACAACGCCCTTGCGCGCCGTCAGCGTCTCGATCTTGCCATTGCGTTCGACTTCGACGCCGGTAGCGCGATTGCCGGACAGCACGACCTTGCGCACCAGTGCGCCGTCGAACACCGTGAGGTTCTTACGGTCGAGGTTCGGCTTGATATAGGCATCCCAGGTCGAGGCGCGTTTGCCGTTCTTGGTCGTGCCCTGGTTCCAGGCGATGCCTTCTTCGTCCGCACCGTTGATGTCCGATACTTCCGGGACACCCATATTCTTGACGCTGTCGAGCACGACCTTGGAAATCGGATGCCGGAAGCGAAGCTGCTCGACATTTTGCGGGCCCTGCCCGCCACGCCACTGATTAGGCCCGAAATCCGACGTCTCCATCCGGCGGAAAATCGGCAGCATGTCGTTCCAGCTCCAGCCGCTGTTGCCCATCCCGGCCCAACGATCGAAGTCTGCAGCGCGCGCACGAACGTAGATCATCCCGTTGATCGCCGACGACCCGCCAGGGACGCGGCCACGCGGCCACGCCTCGACGAGCCCTTCGCGGGTCGGATCCGGCTCGGTCTGGTACTTCCAGTCGTAGCGCTCGTTACCGATGGTGTAGAGCAGCGCCGCAGGGACACTGGTGATGTTCAACTTCTCGCTCTTGCCGCTCTCGATGAGCGCGACAGAACAGTTGCCCTGCTCTGACAGCCTGGATGCAACCGCGCATCCCGCACTTCCTGCGCCAACGACGATAAAGTCGAATTCCATGCTTTCCATCTCAATCTGCCGTGATGTTCTCGGGTGCGGCGCGACGGTCAGCCACTCCCTTTAGCTGGCTTGACTGCTGCCGACATGGCCTCGGGCAGTCAAGCTTGGGAGCCCGCTCGACTTATGAGCAATGCACTTTCTTTTGTTTGGCCACGGTCGGAAAATCGGCCTAAACGTGTCCTTATCGAAGCGATATCAGATACTTAAAAGCACAACCCGGCAGCAGGGCACTTTGCTCTGCAGCGCCGGTCCAGCGGTTAGGCGCTTCTTTACAGGCATTCCAGCCTGTGCTTAGTACATTGAAGCGTTCAACCTCCGCCAACCTGGTACCGTCGCTTGCATGATGCGCGACCCTTGCGGCGTATAACAAACGAACGGATCATCCGGCTGCGATGTACACGGCTTTTCCAGCCTCCTATTCCGACTGGGCGTCCAGGACCGAGATTGAAAGCACGATCTCCAAGGGCGGAATTCGGCGGCACGACAACAGAAATTTCGATGGCCTCAACTGCCATCTAGAGCCATCGTCGGGCAGCGTCGGGGGGATGGTTCTCGATGGCCGCTATCGTGACAATCAGGAACACGAGTTTACCGGCGGCTCATGGTTCAAGATCCGCATCCAGCTCAATGGAACAACCGATTTCGGATTTGATCGAACGAACCGCAAGCCGAGGATTTCGGACGCACGGCTATTTGTCATCAGCCACCGCAACAATATTACCAAAACTCAGCGCTTCAGCGCCGGGTCGCGCGAACAGATCATCACCATACGCTTCGACTGTGATGAAGAGGGCGTCCTTGGACCCGACATTGCCGCCGGCCTTGACGAAAGACAGGCACTTTCAAAGTCACTGACCGATCAAGAGACCCTTTGCGATCTGGCACTGCCCCCGATGATCTTTCGTCAGGCTGAAATCCTGATGCACGGGATGGAATTCCTGCCGGTTGAGACGTCGCAAGCCCGTATGCTGACCTTGTCGGAAAACTGCCTGAATTACGTCACCAAACGGCTGGTTGGCAGGAAGATCGACGATCAGCTGACCACCCAGCGTGCGGTGCGCATTGTCGCGGTCGCCATGGAAATCATCGAGGCGGACCTATCGGCCCCGCCATGTCTGCCGACGCTGTGCCGAAAGGTCGGCGTCAACCGCAATATTCTGAATAACGCCTTCAGGCAGGTCAACGGCGAAACCGCGTACACTGTGCTGCGCAGCCGTCGGATGGAACTCGCGCGAGAACTTCTGATTTCCTCCAACAAACCGATCGGCGACATCGCTCAACTCGTCGGCTATTCGCAACTCGCGAATTTCTCTGCCGCCTACCGCAACACTTTCGGTGTCGCTCCTTCGCAAGAATTCGAGCGCAAGAACCGCTGCTAAGCTCAGAACCCGT
>JBEBXE010000010.1:0-26173 GCA_040391705.1 Aerobium aerolatum | reverse complement strand
GTGCCGTGGCGAGCGGTCGTTCTGATGGGTCAGTTGAATAGGAGCCGGAGGGTGACCGGCCCATGGTGCCAGAGCGGCAACCGGGGCTGGCACGACAGCCTCCGCGAGCGATGGCGTGGTTGCGCTCGCTCGCGGAGGTTCCGGGTCGTGTGCGTCAGGACACGTAGGGGGCTCTAATAGCCGGCTGTCGTGTCGACTTTTCCGATGAGGTCGTTGCCGGCCATGAAGCGCTGGACGTTGTCGGTGATACGCTGCGCCAGCAGTGGGCGGATCATGTCCGCTGTGTCTGCGGTGTGGGGGGTGATCAGCGCGCGGGGCTCATGCCACAGTGGGTGGCCGTCCGGGAGGGGTTCGGGGTCCGTCACATCCATGGCAGCTGCGGCAATAATACCGGTCTGCAAGGCGGCGACGAGATCGTCGGTGCGCACCAGAGCGCCGCGCGCTACGTTCACCAGCACCGCGTCGCCGGGCAAGGCAGCAAGCTGTGCTGCACCGATGATGCCGCGCGTCTCGTCGGTGAGCGGCGTGGCGAGCAGCAGCACGTCAACCGTTGGAAGCACGTCTATGAGTTGATCCAGCCGGATCGTCCGTTCAGCGCCTTCGACTGGCGCGGCCGACCGGCGGACGATGGTCGTCCTGACGTTGAACGGCGCAGTCAAACGCATGAATTCCTGCGCAATGCCGCCGGCGCCGACAATCGCGATATGCGTTCCAAACAGGCTCTTGCCAGCCTGCTTGCCCCACGAGGTGGCGCGCGCGCGGACGTGAATCTGCCGCAGCAGCGCCAAAGTGAGCGTCAGCGCGTGTTCTGCAACGGGTGCGGCATAGGCACCCTTGGCGCTGGTCCATGTATAGGCGGGGTCGAGCACGCCGGCGGCGACGAAATCATCGATGCCAGCGCTGGGAAGCTGCACCCATTCGAGTGCCGGCATTTCCTCGAGCGCGGCGACCAGCGCTTGCGTGTTGTGGAAGCGGTTCCAAACCAGGGCGCGCGTGTCCGGGCCTTGGGGAACCAGGGCCCCTCCCCCCTTGACGATTGCGGCCGCAAGCATGTCGTCCGGCGCGGCGAGTGTGACGGGCAGGCGTGGTTCAGCCATGGGTCCAGACCTTCAGTTCCGCGGTGTGACGGTGGGTTTCGGTTGCGCTGGTCTCATCGAACGTCATCGACACGGCGCTCTCGCGGTCGAAGGTCGGCCAGCCGGGATCGCCGTGCTTTGCAAACGCAATCCAGCGTCCATGCATCTCGTCTGCCAGACTTTGCGGTGCATTGTCGCCGAGCATCGCCGGAATGTTCGGATTGTCGAGGCCGTTGAAGACGAACGGCAGTTCCACCAGATGCGACGCACCGATGGTGCCGTCGAGCTGAGGTGATTTCCAGACGAACTCGTAGAGCCAGGCCTGCGCACCGTTCTCGGCATGCTGCCCGGCGGCCCAGACAGTCCCGGCGGCAAACATCGACCATGTCTGGATACGATCGCGCAGCTGGCCGGGCGTTGCGTCCGGACCGAGTTGTCCCCTGACGTAAGCGATCAGGCTCTCGGCATCGGGATGCACCTTGGCGGCGTAGCGCTCGACGTCGGCCATCGTTGCCAGTGCATGCAGACCGCTCGGAACGGTGAACAGTGTTGCTTCGTCGGTATTGAAGCCCCAGATCACCTTCTTGCCGCGTGACGCACCGGCGATGAAGGCGTCCTTGACGTTGGCAGGGAGAACCTTGCCGTCCGCATGCGGACGCGCCAGCAGGGTGCCTTCGGACGCCAGCAGCGGATTTGCCTTGCTGGCGGCAACGGCTGCCACCACGGCGAGCAGTTGCTCCTTGCTCAGATCGCGGAACGCTTCCACCGTTGGGGCGAGGCCGAGTTCGTCGGCGACGGCTTGCGTCACCATGTCGGCATAGTCGGATGAAGGCGCGTCGGGCGCCAGACCGGACTGGCTGATCGCCTTGTGGAACAGGTCCTGTGCGCCCGGCGCGGTCAGCAGCAAATTGACGCTCGCTGCCCCGGCAGATTCACCGAAGATGGTGACGTTGCCGGCATCGCCGCCGAATTGGGTGATGTTGCGCTTGACCCATGCCAGCGCTGCAATCTGGTCCGAGATGGCGACATTGGTGTCGCCGCCTTCGAGCTTCAGGAAGCCTTCGAGACCGAGGCGGTAGTTGATGGTGACGAGGACGATGCCGTTTTCGGCAAAGCGGGTTCCGTCATAGATCGGCACCGCGCCGTTGCCGTGGTCGAACGCACCGCCGTGAATGTAGACCATCACCGGAGCGCTGCCGGTCAGATCCGACGTCCAGATGTTCAGGTTGAGGATTTCGTCGCCCTGCACCCAGCCCGGGCAGAAGACCGCGCGATAGTTGAAGCCGCGACCGCGGAACGCAGGTTCCTTCTGGGGGGATGTCGGCCCGGTGACGGTGGCGTCGCGATCGCCGGTCCAGCCGGGATGCGGCTGCGGTGCCTTGAAGCGCAGCGTGCCGAACGGTGCTGCAGCATAAGGAATGCCGCGAAAATGCATCACCTGCGGTGTCTTGCGAAACCCGACGACCGAACCGCTCACGGTGGTCGCCACGACGGAGCTGTTGCTCATCCCGTTCTCTCCCTCAATGCTGCGCCCGCAGGATCGGCGCTTTTCAATCAGCCTGTTCGCGGGCCAGTTCTTGGCGGCGCAGTCGGCGTTCCCTCTGGCGCGCCGGGTTGGGCACCGGTGCCGCCAGCAACAGGCGCTTGGTATATGGATGCTCAGGCCTGCTGCCGATCACCTCGGAATCGCCCCATTCAACAATGTTGCCGTGGTACATGACGGCGACGCGGTGCGAGATCTGCCGCACCAGCGCCAGATCGTGCGCGATGAACAGATAGGCCACGCCGGTTTCCTGCTGGATTTCAGTCAGCAGCGTGGTGACCCGTTCCTGGGTCGAGACGTCGAGCGCGCTGACCGGCTCGTCGCAAACCACCAGCTTGGGGTCGACCATCAGGGCGCGTGCAATGGCAATGCGCTGGCGCTGGCCGCCGGAGAACTCACGTGGCAGGCGCTTGAGTGCGTCGGTGGGCAGCTTTACCCGGTCGAGCAGGCGGGCGGCTTTGGCGCGCGCCTCCGACAGATCGCCGATGCGGTGGACGCGCAGCGGCTCGATCAGGATGTCTTCGACGGTCATGATCGGGTTCAGTGACGAGTAAGGGTCCTGGAAGACGACCTGAATGTCCCGGCTGAGCCCGCGACGGATCGTCTTGCTGGCATGGGTGATGTCACGGCCTTCAAACTCGATCTTGCCGGAATGCACCCCGGCAAGGCCGAGGACGGCGCGGCCCAGTGTGGTTTTTCCTGACCCGGATTCGCCGACCAGCCCGACGGTTTCACCGCGCTTGATGTCCAGCGACACGCCATGCAGGGCCCGCTGTGGTTTGGCGAACAGGCCGACGCCCGGATATTCGACCACCACATTGTCGATGGTGAGAAGGGTTTCATCCATGGGTCGATCCATCATGCAACTCCAAGGTCACGTTCGAGCGCGTTGGCATGGGACAGAAGCACCTGCGTATAGTCGTGACGCGGGGAGTTGAAGATGTCGTCGACCGGTGCGTGCTCGACAATCTGGCCATCGCGCATCACCGCGACTTCATGGCAGATGTCGGCGACGACGCCCAGATCATGCGTCACCAGAACGATGGACATGCCGAACTCGGCCTGCAAGTCGCGCAACAGATCGAGAATGCCGGCTTCGACGGTGACGTCGAGCGCGGTTGTCGGTTCGTCTGCGATCAGCACGTCCGGTTGGCCGGCGAGCGCCCAGGCGATGGCGACGCGTTGCGCCATGCCGCCGGACAGCTGGTGCGGATAGCTTTCAAACACGCCCTTTGGATTGCGCATGCCGACGGTTTCAAGAAGCTTCAGCCCGACGACGTCGGCCTCACGCCGTGAAAGACCACGAAAGCGCATCAGCGGGCCGCGCAGCAGGGTTTTCACCTTGAAGCACGGGTCCAGCGCGGCCATCGGCTCCTGCGAAATCAGCGCGATCCGGCGTCCGCGAATGCCCTGGTAGCCACTCTCACCCGCTCCAGCCAGATCCTTGTCGTCGAGAAGGACGTTGCCGCCGGAAATCTGCAGCGGTGTCGGCAGCAATCCCAGAATGGCCAAAGCGGTCATGGTTTTGCCCGAGCCGGATTCGCCGACGAGCCCAAGAGTCGTGCCACGCTTGAGGTCGAAGCTGACATTGCGCACGATCGAAATCTGATTTCCGTCCGCGTCAGCGTAGGAAACGTCGAGGTTCCGCACCGACAGCGCCACATCTGAGGGAACAGGCGCGACGTTGGCGTTCTGTTTAGCGATGCCAGTGCTGGCGGGAGCCAGGAGATTGCCTCGTTGCGCCTGTGGCAGCGCGTCCCGCGCGGCATCGCCGATGAAGTTGAAGGCGAGCGTGGTCAGCGCAATTGCGCCGCCGGCCGGAACCATCAGCCACGGCTGGGTGTAGACCTGCATCGAGGCTTCGGCGACCATCTGGCCCCAGCTTGGGAACGGCGCGCGCACCCCAAGCCCAAGGAAGCTCAGGCCGGACTGGAGCAGCAGCGCGATGCCGAGCGTCATCGACGCCTGCACCACCACCGGGCCGATCATGTTGGGCAGGACGTGGCGGACCAGAATGCGCAGGTCGCGCACGCCGAACACCCGCGCCGCATCCACGAACAGTTCACGGGCAACGCCTTGCGTCGTCGACGTCGACAGCCGCAGGAAACCGGCGGAAAGCAGCACGCCCAGCGCGACCATGGCGAGATACATATTGTTGCCGAACACCGCCAGCACCGCGAGCAGCACGATGATCGCGGGGATGGTGAGCAGCAGGTCGGCAAAACGGTTGGCGAGAAGGCTGATCGTGCCGCCGTAATATCCGGACAGCAAACCGAGCGGCAGGCCGACCGAGACGGCGACCACGACCGCGAGGATGGAGCCGAGCAGCGCCTCCCCTGCCCCGTGCATCAGGCGGCTGAGGATATCGCGGCCAAGCTGGTCGGTTCCCAGAGGATGCGCCCACGATGGCAACTGGAAGGTCGCGCGCAAATCGTTTTGCAGCGGCGAATAGGGCGACAGCACGTCGGCGAAGATGGCGGAAATGACCACCAGCAGCAGCCACACCAGACCGATGATGGCGGTTGGCGACGTCATCACCTTGTTCACGTAGCTGGAACGCCGGGCTGCTGGCTTGGCTTGCACGGGCGCGGTGGTTTCGAGATCGATTTGGGTCACGACAGCCTCACCTTCGGGTTGAGCCAACCCTGGACGAGATCAAGGGTGAGGTTCACAAGCAGAACCACCACGGTGATGTAGACAACGACACCCTGGACGACCGGGATGTCGCGCTGCTGCACGGCATTGACGACGAGCTGCCCGATGCCCGGCAGGGCAAACACCTGTTCGGTGATCACCGCGCCGCCGAGCAGCGCGACGAATTGCAGGCCGATGACCGTAATTACCGGGATCGCGGCGTTGCGCAGGCCATGCTTGAAGGCGATGACATAAACGGGAAGGCCGCTGGCGCGCAGCGAGCGGATGAAATCCTTGCCCAGCACCTCCTGAAACGACGCACGCGTTTGACGGGTCAGGGTGGAGATGGCGGCAATCGAGATCGCAATGATCGGCAGGATCAGCGACAGCGCCCACTTCGATGGGCTTTTGCCGAAGGCGACGTAGCCGTTGGCTGGCAGCAGGTTCAGGGTGACGGCAAAGAGCAGGACGAGCAGTAGGCCGCCCCAGAAGCTTGGGATCGCCATGCCCATGCTGGTGACGGTGCGCAGGACGCGATCAACGGTGCCGCCTTTCAGCGATGCCCACATTCCCAGGCCGATGCCGATCAGCGCTGAAAAGACGGTCGCGCCGATCGCCAACGTAAGCGTGACGGTCGAGCGCTGGCCGATCGCCTGCAGCACGCTCTGCTTGGTGACGAGGGAATGGCCGAACTCACCGCGCACCAGATCGCCGAGATAAGCGACATATTGTGTGCCCAATGGCTGGTCGAGGCCGAGTTCCTGGCGCACTTGCGTCAATTGTTCGGGCGTTGCCTGATCGCCGAGAATTGTCTGGGCAGCATCGCCCGGCAGAAAATAGACGAGCAGGAACGTCAGGCTCGTTATGATCAGCAAGGTTGGAATCGCCGTGAGCAGGCGTTTGGTCACGAACCAGAGCATGGGACAGCCTCCCTCGGGATTTTGGGTCGAACGAGACCCAAAATCCCTGGCTTTAAGCGCGGATTACTTGTTGCGGAGTTCGTAGAACAACGGGACGGTGACACCCGGCGTCATTTTCACGTCCTGAAGCGCGTCCTCGCGATAATATGCCACCGCGTTGACGACGGTGGTTGGCAGGAACCAGGCCTTTTCCGTCAAAGCGCGGCTCAGCTTCTGGAAACCAGCTGCCTGTGCAGCGTCGTCGGACTGTGCTGCGGCATCGCTCCACAACTGGTTCAGCTCCGGATCCTCGGACGAGAACGCGTTGAACACCGTACCCTTGGAGAGGAACAGCGTCTTGGCGTCGGTGAACGCGCCCTGCCCGCCAAACCCGTTGACGAATGCCGAGTGCTGGCGAAGGAGTGCTGCGTCGGGAGCCTGACCGGCAAGCGACGCGATGTTCATCGTTACGCCAA
Organism: Aerobium aerolatum; assembly: GCA_040391705.1. Taxonomy (GTDB): domain Bacteria; phylum Pseudomonadota; class Alphaproteobacteria; order Rhizobiales; family Rhizobiaceae; genus Aerobium; species Aerobium aerolatum_A. The sequence continues at coordinate 19,545 of JBEBXE010000010.1, read as the reverse complement.
CATCGGCCAGATACGCGGCGACCGCTTGGACGTAGTCACCATCACGCTGTGGGAAGAGGTTCGCTACCGAGAAGGTGAAGCCATCGGCATAACCTGCATCTGCGAGCAGCTGCTTCGCCTTCTCCGGGTTGTAGTCGTAGAAGGTGTCGAGCGCCGGATCGTAGGCGTTGGTGTTCGGCGCGAAGATCTGCGTCGTGATGGTGCCTTCGCCACGATAGATGGCCGCAAGGATGGCTTCGCGATCGACCGCATAGTTCAGCGCCTGACGGACGCGCTCATCTGCCAATGCAGGTGCCACGGCACCGTCACGGTCGCTGATGACGAGATGGAAGACGTTGGTCGGCTGCTGCACGACTTGAAGGCCGGAACGCTTCGCGACCTCAACGTTGTCTGGCCCACCATAACCGAGCTGCGCCACACCGGACTGCAACGCCGTCAGCATGGCGTTCTGGTCGGCATAGACCTTCATCGTGATCGTTTCATACGAATAGGCGGCCGGATCGTAGTAGTTCGGGTTCTTCGTATAAACGTAGGTGTCGTTGATAATGGTGTTGGCGGTGTCGAGCAGATACGGGCCTGCGCCAGCCGGATTGTTCGCCAGGTTCGCTGCCTCGGCCAGAGCCGACGGATTGACGATCATGCCGCTCAGCTGGCTGATGATGCGCTGAAAATCAGGGTTCTGCGTCTTCAGTTTGACGATGACGGTCAGGTCGTCGGTCGCCTCGACGCTGTCGAGCGAGTCGGCGAGCTCTTTCGTCTGCGGACCGGTCACTTCAAAAAGACGATCGAGGTTCTGCTTCACCGCTGCGGCGTTGACCGGGGTGGTGCCGTCGGAGAACGTCACGCCTTCGCGCAGCTTGAGCTGGAACTGCAGATTGGCGTCATCGACGTAGCCCCATTCCACCGCGAGACCCGGCAGGTAGGTGCCGTCGGTGCTCTGGCGGATCAGCGGCTCGTACACCGGCAGGAGATACATCTGATACTGGCCGCCCCACACGCTGAGCAGCGGATCAAAGGAGTTGGGCGCGCGCTGGACGCCGACCGTGATGGTGGTGTCCTGCGCAAAAGCGTCGCCAGCATAGCCGGCAAACGAAATGGCAAGGGTCATTCCGACTGCAGCAAGCATGCCGCGGTTCGTCTGGGATGTCGTCATGTTCTAGGTTTCCTCCTGCTTCACTCTACAAATTGAAATCTGGGACTTGAATGGGGGCGGCGGCGCGCTCAGTCGGCGTGCGCCAGTTCATCGCGCACCTGCGTGACGATGCTGTCGATCGGAGACCGCACGTCAACGACGACGCCGCGCTCGGTCTCGTCCAACGGTTCGAGGGCGTCGAATTGCGAGGCGAGAAGGCTTGCTGGCATGAAATGCGACAAGCGTGCCGCCATGCGCTGCTCAATTGTTTCACGGGGACCAGCGAGGAAGACGAACAGCACACCGCCGGTGGCACCGCGCAGTTCATCGCGGTAGGCGCGCTTGAGCGCGGAGCAGGCGACGGTGGTGCAGCGACCTTCGGCGGCCTGCGCGTCCATCCAGCTGCGAATTGATTTGAGCCATGGCTCACGGTCGGCGGTGGTCAGCGGAATGCCGGCCGACATTTTGCGGATCGATTCGGGGGTGTGGAAATCGTCGGCGTCGACAAAAACGCGGCCGAAATCGGCGGCCAGCTTCTGCCCGACGGTTGTCTTGCCAGCGCCCGACACTCCGAACACAACAAAGTGTCTTGGCTCTGTCGTCATGTTTCTCCCCACGGCACGTCCGCTCGGGCCTCCTGCCCTTCACTAAGTACTACATAGCATGTATGATCTTTGAGTCAACAAACCGGCCCCACGAAATGCTGGGGCAAGCGCGAGCGCCGCGTTGCGACGCGCAAGGCGTCCGATTAAGGTCGTTTGTCGCGCTGACCGCGCGAGGCTTCTTGCGTTGGGGATCGGCAAGGAAAGGGAGTGGGTTCTGTCTCGTCAAACTATGCACGGTGATTTGCTCGGCATTCTCGGCGCCCGGATTTGCGGCGGCGTGTACCGTCCGTTCGAGGTGTTGAAAACCGAAGGGCTGTCGGAAGAGTTCGTCCTGTCACGCACCGTGGTGCGCGAGGTGTTGAAGGTTCTGGAATCGATGGGCCTGATCGCGGCGCGTCGCTCGGTGGGACTTGTGGTCCTGCCGCAGGAGAGCTGGCGCGTCTTCGACCCGAGCGTCATCGAGTGGCGACTTGCCAGCCCGGACCGCAAGAGCCAGCTGCTGTCGCTGACCCAGTTGCGGCAAGCGGTGGAGCCGGTGGCGGCGAACCTTGCCGCTTTCAATGCGACGGAGGGGCAGCGAAAGCGCATTGTCGAGCTCGCGGCCTTGATGACGCAGAGCGGCGACAGCGGCGATCTTGACCAGTTCCTGGTGCATGACATCGAGTTTCACCAGCTGTTGCTGCGGGCGAGCGGCAATGAAATGTTCACCGCTCTGTCAACCAGCGTTGCGGCAGTGCTCAAGGGGCGTACCAAGCACAAGCTGATGCCGGCGCGTCCGAATCCTGAAGGCCAGCATCTTCATCGCCTGGTGGCGGCTAGCGTCGCAAGTGGCGATGGTGTTGCTGCAGAAGCCGCAATGCGTGCGCTGCTGGAAGAGGTGAAGGTGGCCGTGGCGAGCATGACGGATAGCTAGTTGCCCGGCGCCTCGGGCTGTTGACCGCAGTCAACCGCGCCGAAATCACCTGTGACTGTTAACATCTTGTTAACTTTAAATTCCTTGCGGTGCCTGAAGAATCAGAGCTAGATGCGGTTGATCAGCCCAAGTGGCGTTCAAACCGCATGTGCGAGATTTTCCGGTGAATATGCAAGCGAAGATCCAGAGGGAAATAGAAGACGTTGATCTGCTCGTCAGGCAGCAGGCCAGCGATCTGTCTGCGATGCTCCATGAGCATCGTCTGGAGATGTTTCCTCCTGATGCGCACAAGACGCTGCGCTCGTTCCAGCTTGCCGAAGTTGCTTCCTATCTGGGGGTGAGCGCCGGGTATCTGAAAAACCTGTCGCTGGAAGGCAAGGGCCCCCTGCCCTCGGTCACCGCGTCAGGGCGGCGTTCCTATAGCGCCGAGCAGATGCTGGAGATGCGGTACTTTCTGGATAAAAGCGCCCGGGTGCCAAAATATGTGCCGCGCCGTCGCGGCGACGAGCATTTGCAGATTCTGTCTGTCGTCAACTTCAAGGGCGGCAGCGCCAAGACGACAACCACCGCCCACCTTGCCCAGCATCTGGCGCTTGAGGGATATCGCGTTCTGGCGATCGATCTGGACCCGCAGGCTTCGCTTTCGGCGCTGCACGGTTTTCAGCCCGAGATCGATCACAATGAATCGCTCTATGAGGCGTTGCGGTATGACGATGAGCGCAAGTCGCTGAAGGATCTCGTCAAGCCGACCAATTTTCCGGGGCTGCATATCGTCCCCGCCAATCTCGAGTTGCAGGAATACGAGTACGACACGCCGCTGGCGCTGGCCCGCAACGATGGCTCGATGGGCCGGATCTTCTTCGGTCGTCTCGATGATGCGCTGGCTGATGTCGCGGACGATTACGACGTGGTCGTTATCGATTGCCCGCCGCAGCTGGGCTACTTGACGCTGACCGCGCTGTCGTCGTCGACGAGCGTTCTGATCACCGTGCATCCGCAGATGCTCGACGTGATGTCGATGTGCCAGTTCCTGATGATGATGGGCGAAGTGATGGGCACGCTGAAGCGCGCCGGCGCCAACATGCAGCTCGACTGGCTGCGTTATCTGGTGACGCGCTATGAGCCCACCGATGGCCCGCAAAGCCAGATGGTCGCGTTCATGCGCGCGATCTTCAAGAAGCATGTGCTGGTCAACGAGATGCTGAAAAGCACCGCGATTTCCGATGCCGGCATTACCAAGCAGACGCTGTACGAAGTCGAGCGGTCGCAGTTTACGCGTGCGACCTACGACCGGGCGATGGAATCGCTGCGCCTCGTCAACAGCGAAGTCGTTGAACTCATCAACGCCGCGTGGGGCAGGCGCTGATGGCCAGAAAGAACCTTCTCATCTCGCTCACCGAGCGCAAGTTGACTGCGGTCAACCCGGTGGAGGACGCACCGGAGACGGCGCTGTCTCCTGCCATGGAGCGCAATCGCGGTAGAGGCGCGTTCGGCGCGATCACCCGCTCGATCGACGAGCTCGCCGAGAAGGCGCAGGCGGTCAAGGATTTCGAGGCCAAGCTTCTGGATGGCGCCACGGTGATCGACCTCGATCCCGCGCTGATCGATGTCTCGTTCGTCGCCGATCGCCTCGACGACGATGGCGCGGCATTTGACGATCTGTTGATGGCGATACGGGAGAGGGGGCAGGATAGCCCGGTTCTCGTGCGTCCCCACCCAGAGGCAGACGGCCGCTACATGACGGTGTTCGGTCACCGGCGCGTCCGTGCAGCCAAGGCGCTGGGACGCGCCGTGCGCGCTGTCGTCAAGACACTGGATGACCGCGAGCATGTGATCGCTCAGGGCCAGGAAAACAGCGCCCGTGCCGATCTGTCCTTCATCGAGAAAGCCGTGTTTGCAGCCAGCCTGGAGGGCAGGGGTTACGAGCGCGATGTGATCATGTCGGCGCTTTCCGTCGACAAGACGGTGGTATCGAAGATGGTGTCGGTCGCAAAGGATGTGCCCGACGATCTGGTCGCGGCCATCGGAGCGGCGCGAAACAGCGGCCGGGATCGTTGGTACAAGCTCGGGCTCAAGCTGCGCGACGGCGAGACTGTCAGCCGCGCCAGAAGCATTGCTGCATCGGCCGAGTTCCGCGAAATGGACAGCGATCGGCGCCTGGAATTCCTGGCCGCCGAGCTGGATGCGGCGACGTCGAAAGCCACCACGCGGCCGCAAGATATTGCGGTCTGGCGGCCGAGCGACAATTCAGTGGCGGTGGCAACGAAAATCGGTCGGAGCGGGTTCACGCTTGAGCTGACCGACAAGGACGCAAAGCCGTTTGGGTCCTGGCTCTCCAAGAATCTGGAAAGCCTGTACGACGCTTTTAGAAAATCGAACCAGTAAGTTTAACGGAGAACTGTTCCGCAAAAGAAAAAGGCCCCCGAAACAGTATCCGGAAGCCCTTCTCGTAGTGTGGTAGCTTGAGAATCGCATTTCCCGGAATCAGCGTCAAGAGTCTTTTCGACTCATTCGCGTCGTTTTGGCGAGCAGATTTCTTTTGCCTGAGAAAGGTAAGGAAAAATGCAGACGCATTTTGTAGCGACGCCCTTTGGGCGGCGGACGATGTCGCTTGGCATGATCGCAAGCCAGGCTGCTGCGCGGGACATGCCGGAAGGCGCCAGCGCCAATAAATGGCAGGTGTTCCAGCATATTCGCGAAGCGCGCGATCTTGTCGGCGCCACCGACAGGGCATTGGCAATTCTCAACGCACTGCTGTCGTTTCACCCCGAGACGGAGCTTGCGGGCAACGGTGAACTCGTCGTCTGGCCGTCCAACGAACAGTTGATGGCGCGCGCCAACGGCATGCCGGCGACGACGCTGCGCCGTCATATCGCGATCCTGGTGGATAGCGGACTGATTATTCGCCGGGACAGCCCCAACGGCAAGCGTTTCGCCCGCAAGGGACGGGGCGGCGAGATCGAGCAGGCCTATGGCTTCGACCTTTCACCGATCGTGGCGCGTGCCACAGAATTCCGCGACCTGGCAGAGACCGTCCAGGCCGAGAAGAAAGCACTTCGTGTCGCCAGGGAACGCCTGACGCTGTTGCGTCGCGATATCGTCAAGATGATCGACACCGGCATCGAGGAAAAGGTTCCGGGGAACTGGGGCAGGGTGCTGCTCGCCTATCAGGAGATCATCGCACGTCTGCCGCGCAGCGCTGGCCGCCCGGTTGTCGAGGCTGTGGCCGACGATCTCCATATGCTGTGGACGGAAATCCGTGAAGCACTGGAAACATTCACGAAAACTCAGAATCCGGACGCCAATGAATCCCATTCTGGTCGCCACATACAGAATTCAAAACCAGACTCTAATACTGAATCTGAAAATGGCTCAGGAAAAATAGAAGAAGCGAGTGGCTCGGTTGCAGAAGCCGACAACATTCGGAGTTTGCCAAAACGGGATTTGCCACTGGCAATCGTGTTGGATGCCTGTCCGGCGATACGCGACCTTGGATCGGCCGGTTCGGGAGGGGGGGCGATCCGGCACTGGCGAGATTTCCTGGCTGCCGCTGAACTTGCCCGGCCGATGCTGGGCATCAGCGCCAGCGCATGGCGAGAGTCCCGTGAGGTCCTGGGCGAACAGCAGGCTGCGATCACGCTCGCTGCGATTTACGAGCGTTCCGACCAGATCAACAACGCTGGCGGCTATCTGCGCAGCCTGACAGAGCGCGCTCGTGCTGGGCAGTTCTCGACATGGCCGATGGTGATGGCGCTGCTGCGCGCCAAGATGCAGAACTCCGGGCAGCAACCGTCACAACCGGAAGATCTCGGTTGATGTCGGGGCGGACCGACGTTTTCAGCGAGGTGGGGCGTTCCGCGCTGGCAGCACGTCGGTCCGACAATCAGTACCGGGCGTGTCGTTCCAGATTGTCACGGAACCGTATCAGCATCGGGCCGATCTCCTCGTACACGACGGAATGCTGCATCTTGTACAGCGGTCCGCCGATGCTGATGATGTAGACCTGCTTTCGCTCCGGACGTGAGAACGGAACCGCCACCGTACCGATATCATCGACCCAGTCGCCAAAACTGCGCGAGAAACCGAATTCGCGGAAGTGGCGGATCTCTTCTTCAACGCTTTCCCGGGTTTGACCGGACGACACCATCTGGGGTTCCAACTCGGTCAGAAGCAGGTTCAGTTCATCGCTGCTGATCTCGGCCAGATAGGCGCGGCCCATCGAGGTGGTGAAAATCGGCAGCCTGAAACCGGGATAGACTTTCAGCCCGACGAGTGCCGTTCCTTCCCAGGTATCCAGGTAGAGCATGGTATCCCGGTCGCGCATGCCGAGGCCGACATTCAGACCGGTTTCGTTGGCCAGGCGCTGCATCAGTGGGTGCAGATTGCCACGCAGATCGTTGTCCGCACGTGCCACGAAGCCCAGGTTCAGCGATCTCGGCCCGAGCTGGTAGACACGCTGGCGTTGATCGAACTGCAGAAAGCCGCTTTTTGCCAGCGTGAAGGTGATCCGGGAGACCGTTGCTTTGGGCAGGCCGGTACGCTGCGCCAGTTCGTGATTTCCGAGCTGATAGTCGCCGACATGGAATGCGCCGAGGACATCGAGGCCGCGGGCGAGCGCCGAGATGATCTGACCGTTGTCGGGATCGAGGTCGAACGTGCGACCTCCAACACCCTGCTGACGGGTCTTTGATCTGACCGCCTGAGGCTTTTCGGGGGTGTCCGTCATAGCGTCCGTAACCGATTTAAAAATGGAATTGACTTTCAAAACAGATACATCTTTCGCCGATGTGAAGTCAATCTGTACGTCAAAAGCACCCCATTGAGGACAGCTGAGAGACAGGGTTGAGATGGTTTTCCACCGCGCCAAAACCGCTTTCCTGATAATAGTTGTATAAAATAGCTAGGTAAAATCAATTAGATACTGGCTTTTAGATGCTGCTTTCCTGGCGAAGCAGCAAGATTGCGCTTGACGCGCATTCAGCCCTTTGACAAATATGGAATTGATTTCCAGAAAATGGAATTGCAGATACCAGCTGCGCCGACGCTGATTGGATTTGCTGATTTCGGCACCGCAATGCGGGGCCCAGATGCTTAACAAAGGGAATGTTTAGATGTCCGCTGCCTACCTCGTCCTCGACCTGCAGAATGACCTCGTCCACGTCGACGGCCCCAACGGGAAAAACGCACTTGGCGAGCAGGTGCAGTCGCGGGAGATCGTCAGCCGCACGGCAAAGGCGATCGAAAAGGCGCGCGCGGCCAATGTTCCGGTCGTTTTTGTGCGCGTCGGTTTCTCCAGCGATTACCGCGAGTGCTCGCCGGTTTCGCCGATGTTCAACGCCATGAAGGGCTACGGACTGCTCAAGCTGGGCACCTGGGGCACCGAGATCCATCCGGATGTCGGCATGCGGGAAACCGACTTCCTCGTCACCAAGCATCGCGTCAGCCCGTTCTACGGGACCAATCTCGAAGTGATCCTGCGGTCGCTCGGCGTCACTCGTCTGTTCATGTCGGGCGTCTCGACGGCGGCCGTCGTTCAGGCCGGCATCCGCGAAGGCCACGATCGCGACTATGCCTGCACGGTGATCGAGGATTGCTGTGCTGCAGCGACGGTGGAGGAACACCAGAGTTCCATCGCCGTGCTCGGTCGCTTCGCTGCGATCAAGACGCTCGACGAAACCGTTTTCGGATAACGCGTCCGCGTTTCCGCTCATTCTAACGTTTGCCGGCGCTGGAAGTCGCCGTGGGGAGCACGTCTATGAACCGCGAAGAGCTTCGGGAATATCGCCGTAAGCATGTGCCGCTTTTCGGCGATCAGAAGCTGAAGCTTGGCATTTTCGCCATGAATTGCAGCGGTGGCAATCTCATGACGACGCTCAGCTCGGCAAGCGACATGACCTGGAAGCGCAATCTGCGCGCTGTCCAGCTTGCCGATGAAATGAACTTTGAGGTCGCCCTGCCGCTTGGGCGGTGGAAGGGGCAGGGCGGAGAGACGAACCACAACGGTACGTCCTTCGATGTCTACACCTGGGCGGCCGGTATGGCGGCGGCAACTGAAAACATCATGCCGTTTGCCACGTCCAATGTCGGGCTGATGCATCCGGTGACGGCAGCCAAGCAGGCCGCAACGATCGACCACATTTCCGACGGACGCTTTGGCCTGAACGTTGTCATGGGCTGGTTCCAGGCGGAAATGGGCATGTTCGGCCGCACATTGCGGGAGCATGACGACCGTTACCGTTTCGGCGAAGAATGGCTGACCATCGTCAAGCGTCTGTGGACGGAAGACGAGCCTTTCGACTTCAAGGGACAGTATTTCGATCTCGTCGGCCTGGAATCCAGCCCGAAGCCGGTCCAGCGTCCGTATCCGGTGCTGGTCAGCGCCGGAACATCAGCGGCAGGCACCGAATTCACCGCCCGCAACGTCGATGTCAACTTCGCCTCGCTGTCGCGCCCGGATGACATCCCACGTTTGCTCGGGGTCCAGCAGCGCGCCGACAAGGAATACAACCGCGATGTCGGGTTGATGTGTTCCGCCTTTGTCGTCTGCCGTGAGACGGAAGAAGAAGCCCGCGCCGTCTACCAAAGCATCCTCGATCATGGTGACTGGGAAGCCGCGCGCAACATGATGGCGATGCTGGGCATCGAGAGCGGCTCGTTCAAGGACAATTTCGAGGAGCGGGCGCGCAAATTCGTCGCCGGTTATGGCGCCAACCCGCTGATCGGCACACCGGAGCAGATCGTCGATCAACTAGCCGACTATCAGGCGCGCGGGCTGCAGGGGCTGGTGATGTATTTCCTCGACTATGCCGCAGAGCTCGAATTTTTCCGCGATCGCGTTCTGCCGCTGCTCAAGCAGGCCGGGCTGAGGCATTAGGATGACGATGATGACACAGATCGACGGTCGACTGGCTGGAAAGCGTGTGGTCGTGACAGGGGCGTTCGGAGGCATCGGCATCGCAATTTGCCAGCGCTTCTGCCGCGAGGGCGCATCGGTTATCGGTGCGGATCTTGACGCGCTCGGGCGCGGGGTGCCCGACGAATTGCGCGACCTGCAGTTCGAGGCGGTCGCGCTGGATGTGACGTCGGAGGCATCGGTTGATGCACTGCGCGCCCATGTGGCGCGTGTCTGGGGCAGCTTCGACGTTCTCGTGAACAATGCCGGCATCATGGCCGGAAAGCCGCTGCTGCAGACCGAAATCGGCGACGTTCAGCGCCTGATGGACGTCAATGTGATCGGGACGTTCCTGGTCATGCGCGGGCTGGCGCCATTGATGGGGCCGCAAGGCTCGATCATCAACATGTCGTCGGGTGCGGCGGCCAAGCCGCTGGCAAATATGAGCGTCTATTCGGCGTCGAAGGCTGCGGTGGTCGCCTTGTCCAAGGCGGCAGCGATCGAACTGGCGCCGATTCGGGTCAACTCGATCTTGCCCGGTACGATCGACACGCCGATGCCGCGCAAGTTCGTCAGCCATCTGTCGCCGGAAGGGCGGCAGGCAGCCATGACCGGCCTCAGCGAGGGACGGCTGGCAAAACGGCTGGGCCGACCCGAAGAGGTCGCTGCCTTGGCTCTCTATCTGGCGTCGGATGAATCGGCCTTCGTAACCGGAGCCGACCTCGTCATCGACGGCGGAAAAATTTAGGCCGGATCGGCAATCCGCCGGCCCATTCAAGATCAACTCAGGGAGGAAAGAATGAAGAAAGCTCTAGCGTTTTCGGTGTTGGCACTTGCCACCACATTGGCCGGCGGTGCTTCGGCGCAGATGTCGGACGACACCATCAAGATCGGCGTCCTGACCGATATGTCGGGGCCGTTCTCGCATCAGACCGGCTTCGGTTCGGTCGTCGCCGCGCAGATGGCCATCGACGAGTTCGGCGGCAAGATCGGTTCGGTACCGATCGAGCTCGTCTCTGCCGATCACCAGAACAAGCCTGACGTCGGTCTCAACACCGCCCGTCAGTGGCTCGATACAGAAAAGGTCGACGCCATTCTCGATCTCGGCAGCTCGGCTGTCGCGCTCGCGGTGCAGGAACTGGTCAAGGAGAAGGACAAGGTCGTCATCTTCTCCGGTCCGGGCACGGATCGCCTGACCAATGACAGCTGCTCGCCAAACGGCATTCACTGGACCTATGACACCTATGCGACCGGCCGCTCGATGGCCAATGCCGTCAGCGACAGCGGTGGCAAGAAGTGGTTCTTCATCGGCATGGACAACGCTTTCGGGCGTTCACTCTTTGAGGTGATGAGCAAGACGATCACCGCGCGTGGCGGCGAGATTCTCGGCTCGATCTGGCATCCGATCGGCACCAACGACTACTCGTCCTTCATCACCCAGGCACAGGCCTCGGGCGCCGACGTGCTGGCATTTGCCAATTCCGGCACCGACTTCGTCCGCTCGGTCAAGCAGGCGCGCGAATTCGGCATCACCGACGCCGATCTGCGTATTGTCGCGCCAACTATCACGGTGACCGACATTCTGTCGATCGGGCGCGAGGATGCGGAAGGGCTGCAGTATGTCGATGCTTTCTATTGGGACCTGAACGACGGCACCCGCGCGCTGGCTGAAGAGTTCAACAAGCGCCGCGGCAACTATCCGGGCCAGGCTCAGGCTGGCGTCTATTCGGCGGTGCGGGCTTACTTGCAGGCGATCGAGGCGACCCAGACCGATGCCGCCAAGGCCGTTCTCAAGCAACTCCATGCAACCGAAATTTCCGACGGCTTTACGCCTTCCGGCAAGGTTCGCGCCGATGGCCGCATGGTGCATGAGATGTACCTGATGCGGGCAAAGGGTCCTTCGGACAGCAGTGTCGGCGAATGGGACGGGGTGAGCCTCGTGGCCAAGGTTGCTGGCGACGACGCGTTTCGGCCGCTCGCCGAAAGCGACTGCCCACTGGTGAAGTAAATCGCGTCAAGACGACCCGTCGGCATCTTCGGATGCCGGCGGCTCACGGCGCAATGGCGATTTGGAAAGCGTGATGTTGGACTTGTCGGGTATCTCGATACAGGTTTTGACGGGTCAGGTGTTGATCGGGCTGATCAACGGCTCGTTCTACGCCCTGCTCAGCCTGGGGCTGGCGATCATTTTCGGCCTGCTGCACATTATCAATTTCGCCCATGGCGCGCTTTATATGCTCGGGGCGATGTTTGCCTGGCTGCTGCTGCACTATTTCGGCGTCAGCTACTGGTGGGCATTGCTGTTGGCACCGATCGGTGTCGGGCTTTTTGGCGTGGCGATGGATCGCCTGCTGATCTCGCGCCTGCGCGATGTCGATCCGCTCTACGGCCTGCTGCTGACCTTCGGCGTTGCGCTGATGCTGCAATCGCTGTTCCAGGGCATCTTCGGCTCGGCGGGCCTGCCCTATGATATCCCGCGCGAGTTGCGCGGTGGCTGGAACCTTGGCTTCATGTTCCTGCCGAAATACCGCGTCTGGATCATCCTGGCTTCGGTCTCGGTCTGCTTCGGCGTCTGGTACGCAATCGAAAAGACGCGCCTCGGCTCGTATCTGCGGGCAACCACCGAGGATCGCGCGCTTGTCTCCACCTTCGGCGTCAACGTTCCGGCGATGGTCACGCTGACCTTCGCCGCCGGTGCAGCTCTTGCCGGGTTTGCCGGTGTCCTGGCCGGACCGATCTACTCCGTCAGCCCGCAGATGGGCGTCGATGTTCTGACGATCGTCTTTGCGGTCGTCGTCATCGGCGGCATGGGCTCGATCCTCGGGTCGATTGTCAGCGGGTTCGGGCTCGGAATCCTCGAGGGGATGACGAAGGTCGTTTACCCGGAAGCCTCATCCAGCGTCATTTTCGTCGCGATGGTCCTTGTCATCCTGACGAAGCCCTCTGGCCTGTTCGGGAAGTACTGAGAGCGCTCATGTCCAACACTCAACTCAATATCATCAGCGAGCCGGATGTGGCGGCGATCCCGGATGTGGAGACACCCAGCAGGGAAAGCCATGCGCATTTCCGCTGGATGTTCATCGCTCTGGCGCTGGCGCTGCTGGTGATCCCAGCGTTTGTGTATCCCGTGTTCCTCATGAAAGTGATGTGTTTCGCGCTGTTTGCGGTCGCTTTCAACCTTCTGCTCGGGTCGTGCGGGCTGCTGTCGCTCGGGCATGCGGCGTTCTTCGGCGCTGGCGGCTATCTCACCGCCCATGCTGCGCTGGTGTGGAAGCTGCCGACGGAAGTCGCGGTCCTGCTGGGCACTGTGTCAGCCCTGGCGCTTGGCTTTGTGGTCGGCGCGCTGGCGATCCGCCGGCACGGCATCTATCTGACGATGATCACGCTGGCGCTGGCGCAGCTGGTCTATTTCGTTGCCATGCAGGCACCGTTCACGGGTGCCGAGGACGGCATTCAGAACGTTCCACGCGGTACCCTGTTCAACATCATCGACCTGAAGAACGACGTGAACCTCTATTACGTGGTGGCCACGGTGTTCTTCGTCTGCGTCCTTGCCGTCTATCGCCTGCTCTATTCGCCGGTCGGCCGGGTGTTGCGGGCGATCCAGGGTAACGAAGCGCGCGCCATCTCGCTTGGTTTCAACGTCAACCGCTACAAGCTCGCCATCTTCATGACGTCGGCGGCGTTGTCAGGGTTGGCCGGGTCGATGAAAGCCATCGTGTTCCAGATCGCATCGCTGGTCGATGTCCACATCTCGACCTCGGGGGAGGTGGTTCTGATGACCCTCATCGGCGGCGTCGGCACGTTGTTCGGGCCTATTCTCGGCGCCATGGTTGTCGTGATGAGCCAGAACTACCTGGCCGGGTTCGGCGAATGGGTCGTTTTCATTCAAGGGCTGATCTTCGTCCTTTCGGTGCTGATGTTCCGTGACGGGATCGTCGGCGTCATCTCCAAGAAAATTGGGCGGCCACTCTGATGTCGACAGGACACACCAATATCCCAGCTTCCACCCGTCCGGCGGCCATCGAGACGCGCGACCTGACCATCGATTTCGCCGGCTTTCGTGCCGTCGACGGGGTCAATCTGCGCATCGAGGAAGGCAGCATCCATGCCTTGATCGGACCGAACGGCGCTGGAAAAACCACCTGTTTCAGCCTGATCACCAAGTTTCTGGTGCCGACGTCCGGTCAGATCCTGCTTCGGGGCAAGGACGTCACCCGCCTGAGCGCGGCGCAGATTGCCGAGCAGGGGGTTGTGCGCTCGTTCCAGATTTCCGCGATCTTCCCCGACATGAGCGTGGTGGAGAATGTCTGCGTCGCGCTGCAGAAGCGCAGCGGACGCATCTACCAGTTCTGGAAGAATGAGCAGTCGCTCGCCGATCTGGAAGTGCTGGCTGAACCGATCCTCGAGGAAGTCGGACTGCTGCAATACCGCAACTTGCGCGCCGGGCTGCTGCCCTATGGCCGCAAGCGCGCGCTGGAACTGGCGACGACGCTGGCGCTCGATCCGCAGGTGCTGTTGCTCGACGAGCCAATGGCGGGCATGTCGCCGGAAGACGTCGGCCGTGTCACCGAGCTGATCCGGCGCATTCGGGTCGGCCGGACGATCCTGATGGTTGAGCACAATCTCTCCGTCGTCGCCGGCCTGTGCGACCGGATCACGGTGCTGGCGCGCGGCAAGGTACTCGCCGAAGGCGACTACAAGACCGTTTCGCAGAACCCGACAGTGAAGGAAGCCTACATTGGGGCCGACCATGACTGAGATACAGCCACATACACCGCGTCAGATGCTGAAAGTGCGCGGCCTCAACGGGTGGTATGACGAAAGCCACATCCTCTACGGGGTCGACCTCGACGTCGCCGACGGCGAAGTGGTCACCCTCATCGGCCGCAACGGCGCGGGAAAATCGACGACGCTGAAAGCAATCATCGGATTGCTCGACAAGCGGAGTGGCTCGATCGAGATCGGCGGAACCGAAAGCATCGACAAGTCGTCCCGGCAGATCGCCCATCTCGGAGCCGCGTTCTGCCCGGAAAACCGTGGCATCTTCGCGACGCTGACGGTGGAGGAAAATCTCCTGCTGCCGCCCGTGTTGCGCCCCGGCGGGCTGTCGGTCGACGAGATCTATGCGCTGTTTCCAAACCTCAAGGAACGCGCCGGCAGCCAGGGAACCAAACTGTCCGGCGGCGAGCAGCAGATGCTGGCGATTGCCCGCATCCTGCGTACCGGCGCGCGCCTGCTGCTGCTCGATGAGCCGACCGAAGGACTCGCGCCGGTAATCGTCCAGGAGATCGGACGCATTCTCAGGAGCCTGCGCGAGAAGAACTTCACCATCCTCCTCGTCGAGCAGAACTACCGCTTCGCGGCCTCCGTCGCCGACCGGCACTACGTGATGGAGACGGGCCGCATCATCGACATGATCCCCAATGCCGAGCTGTCGAAGCGCCAGGCGCAGGTGCAGGCCTATCTGGGCGTTTAAGCCCGAACGATCAAATTTGGAGACTTCGCGGTGACTGGTATTCGACAACTTCTCAATGCCGGAGAGATGATCCTGGCGCCCGGCGCGTATGACTGCCTGACCGCGCGCGCGGTGGAACGCAACGGCTATCAGGCTGCCTATATGACCGGTGCGGGCGTGGCCGCAGCGCACGGATTCCCCGACTTCGGCCTTTTGACCATGACCGAGATGGTCGGCACGGCGCAGCGCATGGCGCGGTCGCTGTCGATCCCGCTGATCGCTGACGGCGATACCGGTTTCGGCAACGAACTCAACGCAGCCCGCGCCGTGCGCGAATATGAACGGGCCGGGGTGTCCGCGATGCATATCGAGGATCAGGTCTTTCCGAAGCGCTGCGGGCATTTCGACAAGAAGGAGATCATCTCGGCGGATGATTTCATCACCAAGATCAAGGCTGCCGCTGCGGCGCGCGACAGCGCCGACTTCGTGCTGATTGCGCGAACCGACGCGCGAGCGATGGAAGGTCTGGACGCTGCTATCGAGCGGGCCAACCGGGCGTTGGATGCGGGTGCGGATGTCGCCTTCGTCGAGGCACCGCAAGGCCTCGACGAGATGGCCGAGATTCCGCAGCGGGTGCACGGGCCATGTCTGCTCAACATCGTTTGGCGGGGAAAGACCCCTGATGTGTCGTTCTCGCAGGCAAAGGCGATGGGGTATCGCATCACCATCCTGCCGAGCATCCTGCTGAAGACCGTGATGGGAATTTCCGACGACATTCTCGGAGCCGCGCGGCAGCAGGGACGCCATCCCGTGCCGCCGGGCGATATCAGCATCAAGGAAGGCATGGAGCGCGTTGGCGGCGCCGAATGGGATCGTCTCAGTGCGGCGGTCGGTTGAAGCAAGTCAGCTTCACAAATAGGACGGGACAATAACGATGACCAAGCGACATCCCTACATTGTCGGCGTTGGCGGCACGACCGCCGAGAATTCGTCGAGCGAGCGGGCCTTGATGACCACGCTGGAACATGCCCGTTCCTGCGGCTGCGAGGTTCAGGCGTTCACCTCGAGTGCGCTCGACTTTCCCAACTATGGCGGCCGTGGCGCGATGGACCCCAAAGCTAGGCAACTGGTCGAGGAGATCCGGCGTTGCGACGGGCTGATCATTTCCACCCCGGCCTATCATGGGGTCATGTCCGGCATGATCAAGAACGCGCTCGACTGCATCGAGGAACTGCGCTCGGACCAGCGGCCCTACCTTGACGGCCGGGTCGTCGGCACCATCGTTTGCGCCTATGGCGAGCAGGCGATGGGCACGACCTTGTCGAGCCTTCGCTCGGTCGTGCATGCGCTGCGTGGCTGGCCGACGCCGATCGGCGTCACGATCAATTCCGGCGAGCAGCGCTTTGACCCGGAGGGGCATTGCACCGACCAGACCGTCGAGGCCCGGTTGCGCATGCTGGCAGATCAGGTGATCGGCTTTGCGCGCATGGCGCAGGCTGCTTGACCATGACCGATGCAACCAGCACGTTGTTCGACAAATTGTGGGCCCGCCATACGGTGATGGAGCATCCCGTTGCCGGTACCCTGCTCTATATCGACCGGCATCTGTTGCATGAAGGATCGCGCAATGCGTTCTCGCTCCTGAAGACCAGGAACATGCGGGTCCGCCGGCCCGACCTGACCTTTGCGATCGTCGACCATTACGCGCCAACGGTGACGCGCGATGTCGCGGCGATCAAGGTGGACGCGCGGCGCACCATCATTTCGGATCTGGTTGCCAATGCCGCGGCCTCTAAGATCACCATCTTCAAGCTTGAAGATCCGCAACAAGGCATTGTCCATGTGATCGGGCCGGAGCTTGGTCTCAGCCTTCCCGGCCAGACGATCATCTGCGGCGACAGCCATACCGCCACGCATGGCGCGCTGGGGGCACTGGCTTTCGGCGTCGGCGCATCGCAGGTGGCGCACGCGCTGGCGACCCAGACCCTGTGGCAGAAGAAGCCGCGCCAGATGCGGATTTGCGTCAACGGGCATCTGCGCGACGGGGTGACCGCCAAAGACCTGATCCTGGCGATCATCGGCAAGGTCGGCACCAAGGGAGCCACCGGCTTCGCCGTCGAGTATCATGGCAGCGCGATAACGTCGCTGTCGATGGAGGGCCGGCTCACGCTTTGCAACATGACGATCGAAGCAGGTGCCAGATTCGGCCTGATTGCACCGGACGACACGACGTTTTCCTACGTAAAAGGTCGACAATTCGCGCCAAAACTGGACGAATGGAGCGCAGCGCTGGCAAATTGGCGCAATTTGCAGACCGGCTCGGACGCCACCTTCGACAAGGAGGTCAGTCTCGACGCTGACGAGGTGGAGCCGATGCTGACCTGGGGCACCAGCCCGGAGGATGTCATTTCGGTCAATGGATCAATTCCAGATCCCGAAACCTTCGACCAGGCTGCGACCCGGCGCAGCAAGGCCGAGGCGTTGCACTATATGGGGCTCGAGCCGGGCATGGCGATGCGCGATATCCGCTTTGACCGGGTGTTCATCGGGTCCTGCACCAACAGCCGTATCGAAGATTTGCGGGCGGCAGCAGCAATAGCGCGTGGCCGTCAGGCCGTCATCCCCGCCATGGTGGTGCCAGGGTCGATGTCGGTCAAGGCGATGGCCGAAGCAGAAGGGCTGGACCGTGTCTTCCTCGACGCCGGCTTTGAATGGCGCATGGCCGGGTGTTCGATGTGCGTGGCAATGAACGGCGACGAAGTCGGCGCCGGCGAGCGGTGCGCCTCGACATCGAACCGGAATTTCATGGGACGTCAGGGCGTCGGCGCACGAACCCATCTGATGAGCCCGGCGATGGCGGCTGCCATTGCCGTTCACGGCCACCCCGTCGATGTCAGCAGGGCCTGAAGATGAAACCGTTTGAAACCCTCACATCCGTCGCGGCGCCGTTCGTCCAGAACAATGTCGACACCGACCAGATCCTGCCGGCGCGCTACATGGCGCAACGGCGCGAGCTGGGCTACGGCCAATATTGTCTGCGTGATCTTCGATTTGCGTCAGACGGGTCGCCCAAGGCGGACTTCGTTCTGAACCAGCCTGCCTATGCCGGCGCGGAAATCCTTCTGTCCGGCAGCAATTTCGGCTGCGGCTCGTCGCGTGAAGGTGCCGTCTACGCGTTGCTCGATCTCGGCATCCGCGTGGTGATTGCCGAAAGCTTTGGCGACATCTTCTACCAGAACGCCTTGATCAACGGGTTGCTGCCCGTCGTGCTTGCGCCGCCGGAAATCGAGTTGCTGGTGTCGCAGCTTCACGAAGCGCCCGCGGCAAAGCTTGTGATCGACCTTGAGCATCAAGTGGTGACAACCCCGTCGGGACAACGCATTTCATTTGCGATCGACCAGTTTCGAAAGATGTGCCTGTTGTCGGGTGTCGACGAAATCTCGTTCACCAACGGTTTCCAGGCCGAGATCTCGACTTTCGAGCAACTTCACGCGCCGCGATGACGGGAAGGGGCCTTCACCATTTGACGCGGAACCCCAGCGTTCCCGCGTAGCGGTTGCCGACGCCGAATTTCTCCAGGCTGGTTTTGTAGGACGCTTCTCCATAGATCGAATAGGTGTCGTCATCCCAATTGTAGGAGCCGCCGATGCCGATCTCGGCTGAGAGCCGGTGATTGGCTGACGCGAAACGTTCGCCGGCGACCTCGACGGCAGTGCCGCCAAGGAATTGATGGAAAACGTTGGCGATGCCGTAGCCATGAACGCGGTTGGTCTTGCCGCGCTGGTTTTGCCATGAGTTTTCATGATTGAGGGCGATGCCGAGCCGGCCTTGCAGGCTGTCGCCCTGCAGCAGGGAAACGGACGCGTTGAACGGTCCAGTAAACCTGTCGAAACCGACATTGGAGTAGATCAGTTGCGCCTGCGGCGTGACCGACCAGGCATCGTCAAGCTGAAGACGCTGGCCTGCCTCAATGGAGAAAGCGTAGCCAAAGCCCTTGTTGCCGCTCGCCAGGCTGACACCCGCAAGGCTGGAGCCCAGATCGCTCTGGTACCACGTAGCCTGACCCTGCCCATCGACATAGAAGCCGCTCTGGTCATACCAGGTCAGGGTTCCGCCAAGGCCGTAGCCGTCGGTGGCCGTCGTGCCGTTGCCATGCGGTGATACGATGTTGGCCGTGCCACGGGCGTAATGGCCGGTCAGCCCGGCGATCAACTGGCCGGTTTCGTTCTCCAGCAGGAAGACATCGAGACCCGACTGCACCTTGGTGACCGTCAACTCGGCACGCGCGCTGGAACGTGACACGCGCGGGTCAATATCTTGATGTGCGCCTTCGATCCGGGTCCAGATTGCATTGTCCTGAACAAGGCTGCCGGCCCCATCGGCGGCGGCGTCCGCCTGCGACCAGTAGCGATTGCCGACGCGCTGCTGCAATGTCGGCACTCCATTCAGCGCCAGCAAGATTTGCGGATAAGCTTCATAGACCGGCGCACCCGGCTGATACAGCGGGACGTCAATAGGCAGTTCTGGCTCTTCCGGGACCCCGAC
>JBEBXE010000009.1:0-29245 GCA_040391705.1 Aerobium aerolatum | reverse complement strand
CCGCGGCCTCGGTCATGGCTGCGCAAGGCGGCGGCAGCATCGTCAACATCGCCTCAGGTGCGGCCTTCCGCGCCATTCCGTTCCGTGCGTCCTACAGCGCCTCGAAAGCAGCTGTGGTGGCCGCGTCGGAGCGGATGGCGGAGGAACTGGCGGCGAAGGGGGTTCGGGTCAACGTCATCGCGCCCGGTTTCGTCCGGACCGAGTTGCTTGATGACCTGATCGAGCAGGGGCGGCTTGATCCCGCACATGCGGTTTCGAAAATTCCGCTCGGCAGGATGGGCACGCCCGACGATCTCGCCGACGCGATCCATTTTGTCGCCACGCAAGGCCGGTTTGCCGGCGCGGTGCTGAATGTCGACGGCGGCTCGCAGGCGTTTGGCGGCAGCGGGGCTGCCTCCGCCACGATGGCGACACGACCTGCCATTGCTGCACGACGGCACTATCTCGTTGTCGGCGAGGCCGGTGCTGTTGCACCGCTGCTGGGGGCGCAACTGGGCGAGGGTGACGTCACTTGCGTGGCATCGGCGGATGCATTGAATGACGAATTTCTGGCCGACTTGCGTACGCGCGCGCCGCTGGCCGGGGTGCTCGACATGCAGGCACTGGGACCATCCGGCTCGCGGGACCAAATGGGCGCGCTTCATGCGCTGATCCGGAAAATCGGCCCGGTGTTGCTGGAGCAGGGAGCCGGTAGCTTCGTCACGACAATTCCCGTTTCCGACGATGCCGTCGCTGCGGGTCGCGAGGCCGGGCTGGACATGCTCCTGCGCACGCTCGCCTGCGAGTGGGGGCCGCAGGGTGTTCGCGCCAATTCGCTGCGTGTCGGGACGAACTTTGAGGCTGGCGATGTGGCGCTTGCTGCACGCTATCTGCTGTCGGAAACATCCGGTTTCGTCACCGGCGCGCAGCTCGATCTGCGCCGTTCTGTGCGGGAGGCAACCACATGCTGATGGATCATGAGTTGAGCGCGCAGGAACTGGCGCTGAAGCGCAAGTTTATTGCCGCGCGCGGCTACTGGCGCGAGTGGACGGATTTCCTGCTCAGGCACGATCCGAAATTTCTCGATTTCTATGCGCGCTATGGCGGCCATGCGGCAGCGACCGGGCCGTTGAGCCAGAAGCTCGTGGAACTGCTCTATGTTGCCCTCGACGCATCGTCGACGCATCTGTTCGGGTCAGGGCTGGTGTTGCACATAAGGCTGGCGCTGGAGAACGGTGCGAGCGTTCGCGAAATCCTCGACGTGCTGCGGATCGCCACCGCGCAAGGGTTGCACGGCACGCTCGCCGGTGTTGCGATTCTGGCGGAAGAACTTGCAGCTGCGGGCGTTGATGCTGGGCTGGAAAAGCCGCTGTCGCAAGCGCAGGAAGCCCTGCGTAATTCGTATGTGGCGCAGATGGGCGAATGGCCGGCCTATTGCAGCTATCTCGTCCAGCACGATCCGGAATTCCTGGCGCTGATCTGCGAGATGAACCAGTTCGACGGGGAGGGGCTCGATGCGCAGTCGCGCTCCTGCATCGAAATTGCGCTCGCGGCGTGTTTCACCGGCTATAGCGAGCCGGCGTTGCGCAGCGCGATTCGTCGCGCCTTGCGCGGCGGCGTTGAGGCAGACGCGATCCTGCAGGTGCTGCAGATGACCGCGCATCTGGGAGTCCACTCGTTTTCGCTGGGTGTGCCCAGCCTTCAGGAAGTTCTGGGCAGTTCCTGATCGCGCGTGCTGCAAACTGGACAGGCATGATTTTAGCTCCTATTGACTGTCCGGTCAGTCAGAGAGGCTTTGATCCACGCGCCTTGGCCTACGGTTCAAGGCGGCGGGAGGCACCAACGAGACATCAAGCATTCGCGCTGCGGAACTGCCGATGCCGTTGGTTACGGTTCCAAACAATCGAAACGGTTCACAAATAAGCTGGGAGGAACACTGCATGTTGAAGTCCATATCCCGAACCGATCTTACGGCGGGATTGCTGGTCATTGCCGTCGGCGTCGTGGCGCTGATCGAGGCGCTGAACTATCCGTTCGGCACCACGCGGAACATGGGGCCGGGATACTTCCCGATCGTTCTGAGTGGGTTGCTGATCGTTTTCGGCCTCGGCATCATCCTGTTCGAAGGCCGCGCACCGGTGGCTGACGATGACGCCGAAGCGGGCGACAAGCCGTCGCGCGACCATATCCGGCCGTTGCTGGCCAATCTGGCGGCGTTTGTTTCCCTGGGGTTGCTGATCGAGAGCTTCGGGCTGTTCATCGCAGCTGCGGTTGCCGTGATGCTCGCCGGCCTTGCCGACAAGCGGACGCCACTGTGGAAAACCGCTCTTCTCGCGTTCATTGTGGCGGCTGCCAGCTGCCTGATCTTTGTCTACGGGCTGCGCCTGCAAATCAAAGTGTTCCCCTGATGGATATGTCTCAAGTTTCTGACGGGCTCCTGCTTGGCCTGAGCGTCGTCTTCACCGCCGAAGGGCTGTTCTACTGCTTCCTCGGCGTG
This sequence comes from Aerobium aerolatum, assembly GCA_040391705.1. Classification (GTDB taxonomy): domain Bacteria; phylum Pseudomonadota; class Alphaproteobacteria; order Rhizobiales; family Rhizobiaceae; genus Aerobium; species Aerobium aerolatum_A. Next base: position 26,769 of record JBEBXE010000009.1, on the reverse strand, counting down.
TTCCTCGGCACGTTTATCGGCGTGCTTCCCGGTATCGGGCCGATGGCGACCATCGCCATGCTGATGCCGATCACCTTCCACCTCGATCCGACCTACGCGCTGATCACGCTGGCGGGCATCTATTACGGGGCTGCCTATGGCGGCTCAACTGCGTCGATCCTGCTCAACCTGCCCGGCACTGCGTCGAGCGCAGTGACGGTTCTGGATGGCTACCCGATGGCCCGGCAGGGGCGTTCGGGCGTGGCCTTGTTCATCACCGCGATTGCGTCGTTCATCGGCAGCATGGCGGGGTTGGTGGTGCTGATCGCGCTGTCGCAGCCGCTCGCCCAGTTTGCGATCGGCTTCAGTGCGCCGGAATATTTCTCGCTGATGCTGCTCGGACTGCTCGCAGCCGCGTTGCTCGGCGGCGGCAAGCCGTTCCGGACGCTGGCGATGGTGGTGTTCGGGCTGATGCTCGGTCTGGTCGGCATCGACCTGAACAGCGGCCAATCGCGCTTCACCTACGGCGTGCCGCAGTTCTTCGAGGGTCTGTCGCTGGTGGCGCTGGCCATGGGCCTGTTCGGATTGCCGGAAATCTTCCAGAACTCGGCAAATTCAGCCCCGCCTGAACTGCTCAACAAGAAGATCACGCTGCGCTCGATGCTGCCGACCCGCGCAGACTGGCGCGCGGCCTGGTGGCCGATGTGGCGCGGAACCGGCATTGGCAGCTTCTTCGGCGCGTTGCCGGGCACCGGTGGCGTCATCGCCTCGTTCATGTCCTACACCGTCGAAAAGCGCATCGCCAAGGACCCGTCGCGGTTCGGCAAGGGCGCGATCGAGGGCATCGCGTCGCCGGAAGCCGCCAACAACGCGGCTGTGCAGACCGGCTTCATCCCGACGCTCAGCCTCGGTATTCCGGGCGACGCGGTGATGGCGCTGATGCTGGGCGTGCTGATGATCCACGGTGTGTCCCCCGGACCGGGGCTGATCTTCGACGCGCCGGATCTGTTCTGGGGTGTGGTCGTCAGCTTTGCCGTCGGCAATGTGATGCTCGTCATCCTCAACATCCCGCTGATCGGGCTGTGGGTGAAGGTGCTGTCGATCCCGTACAACATCCTGTTCCCGACCATTGTGGTGCTGGTGTCGATCGGCGTTTACAGCGTCAACTACTCGGCCATCGACATCTTCGTCGTCGTTGCCTTCGGCATGATCGGCTACGGCATGCGGATGCTGAAATTCGATGCGGCGCCGGTCATTCTGGGCTGTGTTCTCGGCCCCCTGATGGAAGAGAATTTCAGGCGCGCGCTGGTGCTCTCCAATGGCGAGTTCACCTATTTCATCGAGCGTCCGGTGAGTGGGTTCCTGCTCGGATGCTGCACGCTTCTGGTGATCAGCACCATCTACGGGTATGTGCGCACCGCGCTCCAGTCGCGGCGCAAGGCGTCAGCTGCGAAAGCGGCGATCTGATCGCTGCCCTGATTGCTGAAATGACAAAAGCCCGGCCGGAGAAATCCAGCCGGGCTTTGTTACAAGCGAGTGTCAGGCGCGGGTACGAATACCGTTGAAGATCATCTGAAAATACTGCTCGGCGATTTGCTGCGGCAGCAATTCCTTTTCAGGATTGTACCAGCGGTGCATCCAGTTCAGCGATGACAACACGAGACGGCCGGCCATGGCGACATCGGTGCCGGGCTCGATTTCGCCTGCATCGATTCCCGCCTGGAGGATGTCACGCAGCTGATGTTCGTAGTTGTCGCGCAGTTGGAGGCGCGCGCTGTGGCGACGGCTGTCGGGATCGTTCCAGAACGCGGTGGTCGAGGCGATCCACGCCCAGCGATTGCGATGGAAATGCTCGGCGGTGGCGAGCATGAAAACCCGCAGCTTTTCGGTCGCGCCGGTCGTTTCAGCGACGCGCTGATCGACGTAGGAATAGAGCATCTTGCCAGCTTCGGTAGAGACAAGAACATAAATCTGGTCCTTGCTCTCGAAGTGATGATACAGCAGCGCCTTCGAAATATCGCAGGCGTCCGCGATCTCGCGCATCGAGGTTCCCTTGTAGCCCTTGCTTGCGAAAAGCTGCGCTGCCGCCGTCTTGATCTGTTCGATACGATCGGAGCTTCTTGTATCAGCAACCGGTTGTGTTTTTGCCGACATTTTTTCCACTCGGATGCTCCGGTCAATATTCAGATGATGTGCAACCTTAACGATGCGTCTTGTGCAAGTCCACATCAGCGAGTTGCATCGTGCTCACATCTCAACTGGGTAATACGGTCGATCTGCTCGGCGAAAGTCCGAACTGTGACGGGCGCACGCACGTTCCACTGGACCGATTCATTATCGGGAATTATTCGCCGCGTCGACCTCGCGCATGGGGCTGCGACGCAATTCTGCCTGGGCCGCCGGGTTCAGGACTGGCGGGCTTTGTCTTCCAGCGTGACCTGGTGCGCGTCGGTCGGGCGCGAGGCGTGGCGAATGAGGAAGTCGAGAAAGACGCGGATCTTCTGCGGCAGGTAGGGCGTCTGCTTGTAGGCGGCATAGATGCCGCCTTCGAACGTCGTGTTGGTGACTTTGTAGGCAGGCAGGATCTGCGTCAGCAGTCCGTTTTCGAGCTCCTGGCGGACGGTGAAATCATACAGCAGCGCGATGCCGTGGCCTGACAGGGCCAGTTGGCGCAACAACTCGCCGTTGTTGACGCTGAAACGCGTTGGGATGGTGATTTCTTCCAGCCCGCTGTCGGATGTAAACCGCCATACCACCGGTTCCGGCCCCATCAGATAGCCGAGGCAGGACTGCGCGGCGAGGTCGCTGGGGCGATGTATCTCGGGCGCGGTGGCGAGATAGCGCGGCGAGGCGACGAGGATGCGATGCGTGTTCAGTACGCGCCGCTGCACCACGCTCGGGTCCTGCGGCGGGCTCAAGCGCACGTCGAGATCGAACTCTTCTTCATAAAGCCGCACCTCATGTTCGGACAGCGTCAGCTCGATGGTGATTTCGGGGTGCAGTTCCTGAAACACCGGGATCAGCGGTCCCAGAACCAGCAGGCCGAAATGAGTGCGCGAGTGAACGCGCAGTACGCCGCGCGGCGATTGCTGCAAATCGGCCACCAGTTCGTCGGCGTCGGCGATTTCCTCGAGGATGCGCTGGGCATGGGCGAAATAGAGCGCGCCGGCTTCCGTCAACGCCACGTTGCGAGTGGTGCGCGAGATCAGTTGCACGCCCAGTTCAGTCTCCAGCGCCGCAACGCGTCTTGAGACGGAGGCGGGCGACATGCCGGTGGCTCGAGCGGCCTTGGTGAAGCTGCATTCGCGGGCCGCGCTGACGAAAAGCTCCATGTCTTTCAGTTTGCCCATTGCGACCTCCGTCTCATCATCTTTGCATAAACTGAAATAATGAACTGCATTATGGATCGATTGTCTGTAGCAAGCGAGCCAATTACGCTCAAGCGATTGATCGAAGCCTTTCGGGAGAGAAATTATGGATTTTGGCGTCTTCATCCTTGCGCAGCAGCGTGGCTATCATCAGTCGCCGCAGGACGTTGTCCGTAACTCTGTCGAGCAGACGGTGGCCGCAGAAGCAGCTGGCTTTACCAACGCCTGGTACGCCGAACACCATTTTAACAATTACAGCCTGTCGCCATCGCCGCTGATGATGATCGCGCATTGCGCCGGTCTGACGAAAACCATTCGTCTGGGCACGGCAGTCTGCATCCTGCCGCTCTACCACCCCAATCGCCTGCTCGCCGAGATCGGTTTTGCCGATATCGTGTCGAACGGCCGGCTCGATCTGGGCGTCGGCTCCGGCTACCAGCAGTTCGAGTTCGAGCGCTTTGGCGTCAAGATCGAAGACTCGGCTGAAATCTACAACGAGATGCTCGACGTTATCGAGCAGGGCCTGACGGAGCGCGTCTTCTCCTATGACGGCAAGCACATCCAGATTCCGCCGACATCGATCGCCGTGCGCAGCGTCCAGCAGCCGCTGCCGCCGATCTGGATCACGTCCGGCAATCCGACAGCTTTGGCCCGCGCTGCGCGTGACGGCCACAACATGTTCGTCACCGCGCTTCTCAACGGCACCGACGCGATCAAGTCGCTGCGCGACAAGCTCGACGGCGTTGCTGCATCCGAGAACAAGACGCTTGACCAGGTGCCGTTCGGCTTCCTGCGGTGCGCCTTTGCCAGCGAAAGCGACAGCGAAGTCCAGAGCTATCTCGACAATGCACGCTTCCAGCGTCGCATCTCGGAGAGCCTGAAGCTGCGCAGCGCCCAGACCGATGACGGCTACATGGTCAAGGAAATGCCGGCGCAGAACGATCCGACGCCGGAGCAGCTTTACGCCAATCTTCCGGTGGGCAGCGTCAACCGCGTGATCGACCGGATGCTTGAGGAAATCAGCATTCTCAAGCCGACCCACATTGCTATCCAGACGCAGCTCGGCGATTTCGACCAGAAGACGATGCTCAAGCAGATCGAACTCTGGGGCGAAAAGATCATCCCGGCGATCCAGCGCGAGCTGGGTGTGAAAAAGCCCGTCGTCGAACAGGTTGCGTGAGGCTGCCATGCTGATCAGGGTCACGGGTGACGGCGGCCTTCTGTTGGAAGGGCCGGAGGATTTCGGCTCCTTTGCCATCGAAATCGACAGCGGCGCCGGGCAGATGGCCGGCGCAGCGCTGGCCCGGATCGCCCGTGTCGAAGGCGAGAATTATGCCTGGGTCAGGCAGGACGGCCTGCGCACGATTGCGCCGCGGGCCGGCGATGCCGACTGGGAAGCCGGGCTTGCCAAGATGATCGCGTACGCCGCATCCAAGGGCTGGCTCGATCCGGAAGGCGCGATCCGCGCCCATATCGTCAACGCCGAAGCGCTGGCGGGTGCGGCCCAGGACAGCCTCGCGGCGGTCGATGGCCAGGCCTTCAAGCAGGCGATGCGCAACCTCGCCGGCGGGGTTGCCGTGGTTGCGACAGGCCAGGGCAACGACCGTTCGGGCCTGACGGTCACGGCCGTCACCTCGGTTTCGGTCGAGCCGCCCTGCCTGCTGATCTGCGTCAACAAATCGTCGGCCAGTCACGATTTGATCATTGCCAACGGCACGTTTGCGGTGAACCTGCTGGGCTCCCAGCATGAACAGCTGGCGATGCGCTTTGCCGGTGCCGGTGGCGTCACCGGACTGGATCGCTTCGACCTCGGTACATGGGAAAGCGGCCCGACCGGATCACCGATGCTTGCCGATGCGATCTGCTCGATGGATTGCGAATTGCTGATCCATCAATCGGTCGGCAGCCACGGCGTGTTTATCGGCCGCGTCGTCGGGACACAGCACCGTACGGGATCGCCGCTGGTGAATTTCCAGGGCCAGCTCGTCGCACTGGCTGGAAACTAGGGTCAACCGCCGCCGGCTTTCGGCGGCGTTTGCTTTCCAGCAAAAGCGCGCCATTCGCATCCTCTTACATCTTCGCATCTTCAACGGGAGGAGTGTCCCTGTCTCATGGACAACGTTGAGCGTATTTCCACGGTCGATGGCGTTGTGGCGACGGCAGGCGGCCATGTCGCCATCGTCGGCGCAGGCAGCATCGGTCTCGGTTTCTCGATCGCCTTTGCGCTGGCCGGGCTTCAGGTGCGGGTGCAGGACCCCGACACCCAGCGGTTCACCGACGCCGCCACTGCAATCCGTATCCGTCTCGACGCGCTGGCCGACAACTGCCTGCTTGATGAAGCGGTGGACGTGATTGAACGACGGATCAGTTTTCACCCGACGCTCGACGCCATCCTGCCGGGGGCCGTCTATGTTCAGGAGTGTGCGCCGGAAAATCTGGCGTTGAAGCAGGACCTCTATCTGAAACTCGATGCCCTGACGGCTCGTGACGTCGTTATCGGCGGCTCGACGTCGGCAATCCCGGCGTCGCAATATGCCGAGCATCTGGCGGGGCGGGATCGCTGCCTCGTCTGCCATCCGGCGAACCCGCCCTATCTGTTGCGGATCATCGAGATCGTGCCGGCGCCGTTCACCAGCCCCGATGCGGCAGCGCGCGCCCGGACATTTCTGGCCGCAAGCGGGTTTACACCCGTGGTGGTGCGCAAGGAAATCGAGGGCTTCGCCTTCAATCGCCTGCAGGGAGCGATGCTGCGCGAGGCCTATTGCCTGGTGCGCGACGGTGTTCTGTCGATGGATGAAGTCGACAGTCTCGTGCGCGACGGGCTCGGCCTGCGCTGGTCGTTCATGGGGCCATTCGAAACCGTCGACCTGAACACGCGCGGCGGCGTGGCGTCGCACGCGCAGAAGATGGGGCCGGCCTACGCCCGGATGGGGGCGGAGCGGGGACAGAACGATCCGTGGACGGACGATCTCGTTGCGCAGGTGGCAGCAGAGCGGCGCGCACTGGTGCCGCTCGAAAACTGGGAAGCCCGGACCGAGTGGCGCGACGCGCGTCTGATGGCGCTGTTGCGTCATCGGCGCGAGATGGCCGACATCGACGCGATGAAGCGCGATGCGGCGGCGAATTGATGTATAGAACACCAAAGGTGGGCATATGACGACGATGAAAGCGGTTGTGTTTCAGGAGCCGGGCGCGCCCGAAGTGCTGTCGATCGGTGAGGTCGCCCGACCGCAGATCGGACCGGGCGAGGTGCTGATCGCGGTCAAGGCTGCCGGCGTCAACCGTCCCGACATTGCCCAGCGCAACGGCCGCTATCCGGTGCCGGCGGATGCCAGCCCGATCCTCGGGTTGGAAGTTGCCGGGACGATTGTCGAACTTGGCGACGCCGTGACCGGGTTTGTGCTTGGCGACCGTGTCATGTCGCTGGTTCACGGCGGCGGCTATGCCGAATTCTGCAAGGCCGACCACCGTCATCTCATTCGCATCCCCGACGAATTGAGCGACATCGAGGCTGCCGGGCTTCCCGAAGTGGCGATGACGGTCGAGTTCAACATGGTGATGCGCGCCCGTCTGGCCGCTGGCGAGACCGCGTTGATCCATGGCGGCTCGTCCGGGATCGGTGCGCACGCCATTGCACGCGCCCGCTCGCTGGGCGCACGCGCCATCACCACGTCGCGCGGTGCTGCGAAATCGGCATTCTGCCAACAAATCGGGGCGGAACCGGCTATCGACAGCTCCGCAGGCGACTGGCAAAAGGCGGTTCTGGACGCCACGGGCGGTCGCGGCGTCGATGTCATTCTCGACATGGTCGGCGGCGCCTACACCAACAGCAATCTGGCCTCGATGGCGGCAGACGGGCGCTATGCGCTGATCTCGCTGCAAGGCGGGCAGGAGGCGACGGTGAACCTCGAACCAGTGCTGCGCAAACGCCTGACGCTGGTGGGCTCGACGTTGCGGCCGTTGTCGCCGGAAATGAAGGCGAAGATTGTCGCGCATGTCCGCACCGACGTGATGCCGCTGGTGGCGCAGGGACAGATGCGCCCGCATGTGCATCAGGTGTTCGATCTGGCCGAGGTGCAGGATGCGCATCGGATGATGGAACGCGGTGACCATTTCGGCAAGATCGTGCTCAAGGTCGCCGATAACGGATGATCCCGGCAGGGGGAAAGCAAATCAATGGCCAAAGCCATCAGCAGACGCAGCACGATGACGTACGATCTCAAGGGGAAGCGGGCGCTGGTCACGGGGGCTGCGTCCGGCATCGGCTTTGCCGTGTGCGAACTGCTCGGCAGGTTTGGCGCGACGGTGGCGCTCAATCATCTGCCGGACGATGCGCGCGGGCCTGAGGCGGTTGCAACCTTGCGCGCGCAAGGCTTCGACGTCATCGCCGCGCCCGGCAATGTCGGCGATGAAGCGCAGGCACCGGCGATGGTGCAGGCCGCGACCGACGCACTCGGCGGCCTCGATTACCTCATCAACAATGCCGGCACGTCGGGGGCGAGCACGCCGATCCCCTTCACCAATCTCGAGGCGATGGACGAGGCCTTCTGGCAGACCATTTTGTCCACCAACCTGCTCGGGCCGTTCCGTTGTTCGCGCGCAGCAGCTGATGCGTTGCGCCAATCGAAAGGCGCGATCGTCAACACCGCGTCCGCTGCCGGATTGGGCGTGCGCGGCAGCAGCGTCGCCTATTCGGCAAGCAAGGCCGGCCTGATCAACCTGACGACCAATCTGGCGCGGGCGCTGGCGCCGGACGTGCGCGTCAATGCGGTCGCGCCGGGGCTGGTCAAGACACCGTGGACGAAGGACTGGCCGGGAGAACGCAAGCGCGCCACCGAAAGCCAGACGTTGCTCGGCCGCCTGGCCGATCCGGAAGAGGTTGCCGAAGCGATCGTATTTCTCGCTGCCGGGCCCGCTTACATCAACGCACACACGCTGGTCATCAATGGCGGCGCTGTCTGACAGCTGCCGTTCACGATCTGTGACTTCGAGGAGACAACATGCCTGCCATCCGCATCTATCTGGATAAATCGCTGGAAAGCACCGTTCCTCGTTTGATCGAAGAGGCGTTTCCGAAAATGCGCGAAGCGGGGTGCCGGCTGTTCGGCGTTGCGCCGGCGATCTGCAAGATAACCATCGTGCCGGGCTATTTCGACGTCGACATTCCACAGGCTAACGTCGAGGTGAATTTCCTCGACAAGCCGGAGAGAACCAAAGACATCATCCGGACGCTGTGCGCTGAATTGCACGACATTCTCGGTCCGTATCTCGGCTTCAAGCCGGCGGTGGCGGCAGCGATCCGCGATCCCGAGACGTTTGTGCTAGTGAAGTGACGAGAAAGAAGCCGCTGCGTGTGCAGCGGCTTCTTCGGTTTCAGGATCAGGCTTCGCCCCAGACGGCCTGGGCCGTGGCAGTCACCAGTTCCAGCTTGCGGCGCTGGTCGTCTTCGGTGATCGCGTTGCCTTCCTCGGTGGAGGCAAAGCCGCACTGTGGTGCAATGCCAAGCTGGTCGAGATCGGCGTATTTCGACGCTTCGTCGAACTGGCGCTTGAGGTCGTCGAGGCTTTCCAGCTCCGCGGTCTTCGTGGTGATGAAGCCCGGATAGACCCGCTGCTTGCCCTTCGACAGCAGGCGCAGCGGCTCGAGGCCACCGGCACGATCGCTGTCGTATTCCATGAAGAACAGGTCGACGCCGGTCTTGTTGAAGATCGCATCGGCTGCCGGATCGTAAGCGCCTTCGGCGATCCAGGTCGACTTGAAGTTGCCACGGCACATGTGCATGCCGATCAGCATGTCTTCGGGGCGGTTCTTGATCGCCTCGTGCATCATCCACGCGTAGCGGTCGATCAGCCAATCGGGATCGGTGCCTTCGAGCTTCTTTTCTTCGCGAATTTTTGGGTCGCAGAGATAGGCAAAGAAGATGTCGTCCATCTGCAGATAGCGGCAGCCGGCGTCGTAGAACGCCTGCACGGCCTTGGCATAGGCCTTGGCGAGATCGGCAAATAGCTCTTCGACGTCTTCGCGGTACGGCTTCCAGCCGATATCGGCCTTGGCAACGCGGAAGTGGCAGCAGCTCGGGCCGGGGATCGAGATCTTCGGCGTCACCGAGGTGACGGAGGCGAGGAAGCGATAGTGGTCGAGCATCGGGTGGTCGTCGGGGAAGTCGACGGCGGCGTTGATGGTCGGGAAGATCGGACGGGTGTTGGCGCCCTTGAAGTTGTGGCCCGTCGAGACATTGCGCTCGACGAAGTCGAACCCGACCAGATCCTGCATGAAGTCGTAGTGCCAGAACGAACGGCGAATCTCACCGTCGGTAACGACCTTGAGGCCGACCGATTCCTGCAGCTTGACGACGTCGCGGATCGCCTGGTCTTCAACTTCCTTCAGCTGTTCAGCCGAAATTGTCTTCTCAGCGAACTGCTTGCGCGCGGCCTTGACCGAATCGGGACGAAGGAGAGAGCCGACGTGATCAGCCCTGTAGGGTGGGTTTTGAGACATGTTTCTCCTCTTTGTAACTCGAGCAACGCACTCTGGTGAATAGCGTGCCGTCGCTCTATCAGCTTTCGCATCGCATTTGTACGAGCTAGACACGAAAAGTCCGGTTGAAATTGCCGCTCGCGAGCCTGTCGTTGGCGCATATCTGAATGGAGGGTGCCATACCTGTCTTTTCGCGTTTCGCCCGTTACGTCGAGGAAGTCGCAAAACGCGGTTCCATCCGCAGTGCCGCGGAGTGGCTGCGCATTGCCCCGTCGGCCGTCGATCGCCAGATCATCATGGCGGAAAAGGAACTGGGCGTTGCCCTGTTCGACCGGGTGCCCCAGGGCTTGCGGTTGAATGCTGCGGGCGAGCACCTGATCTACAATTTGCGACGCTGGAACCACGAATTCGAATCCTTGCGTGTCGAGATCGACAACATGCAGGATCTGGAGGGGGGCAAGCTCACGCTTGCGCTTGCCGAGGCGATGGGCAACGACCTGATGGCGGCGTTGCTGCGCGATTTCCATACATCGCATCCGAAGGTCGCGATCTCGATTCATGTCGTGGGTGCGGGTGGCGTTCGCGAGATGGTTCTGAGCGGTCACGCGGACCTCGGGCTCACATTCATGCCAACCGTCTACCGGGTGATGCGCGTTGAGAACTCGATCGACCTGACACCGGGCCTGGCCGTTTTGAGCGACCACGACCTGGCGCCCCGCACTTCCATCAGCCTTGCCGAGTGCGGCGAGCTGCCGCTGATTCTGCCAGACGATGCGCTGCGGATTCGGGGCAGTCTCGACGCTGCGCTTTCCGCGCTAGGCATTGGTCTTCAGCCGATTGCCAACGTCAACAATTTCTCGTTGATGAAGGCCATGGTTGCCGGTGGCGTCGGCATCGCCGTCATCACACGGGCCGAAGTGCTTTGGGAAATCCGCTCCGGCACGATGAAATTCATCCCGTTTTCCGACACGGAGATTGCGAAGCTGTCGCTGTCTCTGGTGACCGCATCGCATCCGTCTCCAGCTGCGGTGAAACTGGCACGCGCGATCGTCTGCGCGATGGAAGAGATGGCCGGCTAGGCGCTCTAAAAAAAGCAACAGGCTCTCCGAAACATAGATATGGAAATGCGTTTTCCACGTCCTATTCTGCTTCCATAACAAACGGGAACAATAGAAGACCGGTCGATCAGGATCTCAACGCTCCACAGAAGGGCGTCCTCGGCAAACGGTCATAATGGTGGGACCCCCAGGATTTTAATCGAACGCCACGCGCGATGCGTGCGGCGAACGGAGGAGAATTGCCCGTGTCAGAAACGACGCTCGATCTATCCGAGTTCATGAAGTTTGTCGGCCAGGATGTGCCCCAGCCGGAACAGTTCAACTATGATGTGACGCGCGATGCGATCCGGCACTTTGCCTATGCCGTGCCGGATACGAACGCGATCTATCTCGAAGATGAATATGCCAAGACGACGCGTTGGGGCGGCATCATCGCCCCGCCAGGATATCTGTATGCCCATGGCTCGCCGGCCTGGCTCGGCAAATTTCCCGGCATCCGCGACAAGGACGGCGTGGAGCTGTCGAACGCCGACAATGCCACGGAAGAATGGGAATTCTACAAGCCTGTCCGTCCCGGCGACATCGTGATGTCGCATGGCAAAATCGAAGATGCCGTGGTCAAGCGGTCGCGCAAGCTCGGCGAGTGCGTTCTGATCAAGGAAGGCATGCGTTTCACCAATCAGCGTGGCGAACTGGTGGCCAAGCTGGCGTCCTACAGCTTCCGTTTCAATGGCGCAGCAACTGCAGCCAACGGTGGCGTCGGCCAGTCCTACCCTCCGCTTGCAGATGACCAGTTCACCCGCAACGTCGCGACGCCGCCGCTGTTGCCCGGCACCCAACCGACGCCGGTGCGTCGCTATGACGAGCCGCGCTATTTCGAGGACGTCAAAGTCGGTGACGAACTCACCCCCTGGGAGTACGGCCCGATCATGGCGTTCGACATCGGTCGCTTCAATGCCACGACAATCGGCACCGGTTATGACCGGATTGGACGAACCGGACATATTCCGGATGGTTTCGCACCGGGCGTACTGCGGATCCAGTGGTTTGGCACGATGCTGTCGCGCTGGGGCGGTCCGGGAAGCTGGGTCACGCGCATCTCGCAGCGCAATGAAGAGTGGGTGCTTGTCGGCTACAAGATCATCTGCGGCGGCACGGTCACGGCCAAGCGCGAAGTCGATGGCCGCAAGCTCGTGGACGTCGCGATCTGGTGCCGCAGCGAACTCGGCTTCCAGACCAACAGCGGCACGGCTGAGATCGAGCTTGAAAGCCGTGACACGCCGACCAGGAGCCGTTGAGCATGGCGAACCGACCCCTGATCGACAAACTACCGAAGACCGAGCTTCATCTGCATATCGAAGGGGCGATCGAGCCGTGGCAGGTGATGGAATTTGCGGCGCGCAACGGGGTCGACTTCCCGTTCGCGACCGTCGACGAGTTGGTTGCCACCTACGAATTCGACAATCTGGCGGGTTTCGGCGCCGTCTATCGCACCAACTCGACGGTGTTGCTGACCGGCCAGGATTTCCATGACCTGACCGTGTCCTATCTGCGCCGCGTGCGTGAAGATAATGTTCGCCATGTCGAGATCGCATTCGCACCGCAGGGTGCCTCGTCTCGCGGCGTCGATCCGCAGATGGCGCTTGAAGCCGTGCTCGATGCATTCGAAACCACGGCCCCTGGCCTCGGCATGACTGGCGGCATCATCGTCGGCTGTCAGCGCAATCGCGGCCTTGAGGACGGGCTGGCGATGCTGGAGCAGGTGCGGCCCTACCGGGACCGGATCATGGCGCTTGGCCTTGCGAGCATGGAGGTGGGCTATCCACCCAGCCTGTTCGAGAAACTGTTCGACGCCGCGCGCGAATGGGGCTGGAAGACGGTGGCACATGCCGGAGAGGAAGGTCCGCCGGAATATATCTGGCAGGCGCTCGACATTCTGAAAGTCGACCGGATCGACCACGGCGTTCGTTGCGAAGAAGACGCAAGGTTGATGGCAAGGCTGGTGGAAGAACAGGTGCCGCTCACGGTTTGCCCGCTTTCGAACGTCTACCTGAAAGTCTTCCCGTCAATCGACAAGCACAACATCGCACGTCTGCTTCGTGCCGGTTTGCTGGTCACCATCAACTCGGACGATCCGCCCTATTTCGGCGGGTATGTGAACGAAAATTTCGAGCAGTGCCAGAGCGGCCTCGGTCTCACCGACGACGAGATCGTGCAACTCGCACGCAACAGCTTCATCGGCTCGTTCCTCGATGAGGGGGCCAAGCAGGCCTACCTCGCGCAGATCGACGCGGCGCTGGCGTAGGCCCAGGCGTTGCCCATTGCAGTCCAGAACGGCCGAGCGCCGTCGTGCCTCGGCAGGAGACCACATTGAACGCACCAGTCGCAAACACCAACGCCACCGCGGTCCACCTCAGCGACGCTGGATGGCAGGCCCTGTCGCGCCCGAAGTCGATTGCGCTCGTCGGCGCAAGCGGTCGCGCAAGCAGTGTCAGCTTTACCTCGCGCTTTCTCCAGACCAACAAGGATCTGGGGTATGAGGGCGACATCTACCTGATCAATCCCAACCGTCAGGAGATCTTTGGCCATAAATGCTGGCCGGATGTGACCACGCTTCCGATCGTACCGGACGTCGTCATCATCAACCTGCCTGACGAAAAAGTGCTTCCAGCCGTTCACGAGGCGATCGCGAAGGGCGCCAAGGCGCTGATGATCCACTCCGGTGGATTTGGCGAACGCGGCGAATCCGGCCTGGCGCGAGAAGTCGAGCTGAAGGAAGCGTGCGCGCGTGCGCAGGTTGCAGTGCTGGGGCCGAATTGCCTCGGCATCATGAACCTGAACACCAAGGTCTCGCTCTCCAGTTTCCGCGCTTCAGCAGAAACCAAGGCTGGCCCGATTGCGCTGATCAGCCAGAGCGGGTCGGTCGCGACGATTCTGATGCACGTGGCTTCCAGGCACGGCACGTCGTTCGTCGCCAGCACGGGCAATGAGGCCGTTACCGGCACCGAAGACCTTATCGAGCGCGGGATTGACGATCCCGACACCAGCGTGATCGTGTGTTTTGTCGAGGCGCTTCGTCAGTCGCGACGGCTGTTTGCGCTCGCAGAGCGAGCCCGTGTGGCGGGCAAACCTATCGTGGTGCTCAAGGCCGGCCTGACCGAAAAGGGGGGCGAGGTTTCCCGTGGCCACACCGGCGCGCTGGCCGGCTCCGGGGCTGTCTATCGCCAGGCCTTCGACCAGGCCGGGATCATTCTGGTCGATGATTTCGACGAATTGACCCAGACGGTCGAACTGTTGATGGCATTGAAGGACGTTCCGGCGGGAACACGCATCGGCATGCTCGGCACATCCGGTGGCGAATTGGGCAACATTACCGATCTGTGCGAACTGAACGGCATCGAGTTGCCGGCGCTGGCGCCGCATACCATTGCCGCGCTTCAGGAGTGGCTGGTTCTTCCCGAGGATGTCACGCCGCGAAACCCTGTCGATGCCGGCACCGGGTTCAATTTCTCGGGTACCTATGAGGACCGGATGCGCGGCGCGATCCGTGCAGTTGCCGCCGATCCGTCGATCGACATCGTCGCCGTGGTCCAGGGGTTCCACAAGGAAGGCGAGGACCTGCGCTTCTCGCTCAACCGCGAGATCATGGGCGCGGCGGCAAAGGAAGCCGCAGCGAGCGGCAAGCCGGTCGTGGCGATTGCGTGCCAGTCGGGCCGTTTCGACGACGGTGTGATGGCCGAGATCCGTGCGGCCAACGTGCCTGCGCTTCAGGGTGCACGCGAGGCGCTGCGGGCGATCTCCCATCTGGCGAAGTTCCAGAACGCCCGCAAACGGCCGATCCTTTCAGAGCCGACTTCGGCACGGGATTTCCCATTGCCCGCAGCATGGGAAAACGGGCTGGTTCCGCAGGACCAATTGTTTGCGCGTCTGGAAAGCGCGGGCCTGCGGGTGACCCGCAACGGCACGGCCCGCACCGCCAGCGAGGCGCAGGCACTTGCGACCAAGCTTGGCGCACCGGTGGTCATGAAGATCGACACGCCGCGCGTCATCCACAAGAGCGACATCGGTGGCGTAGCGCTGGACGTTTCGCCCGAAACGGCGCAGCAAACCTTCGAGCGGCTGCAACACTGCGTCAGCCCGGCAATCGGCTCGGTCGATGGTGAGGGCGTGTTTGTTGCTGAACAGCTGAAAGGCGGCGTCGAATTCTACGTCGGGGCAAAGCTGGACGAGACCTTCGGCGCGGTGGTTGTCGTCGGCATGGGTGGACGACTGCTCGAAATCCTCGGGCAGACAGCGCTCCTCGTCGCCCCGTTCGATCGCGACGCGGCGCGCGATGCAATCCGCAGGAGCGGTGCCGAAAAATTCCTTGACGGATTCCGCGGTGGCCCGGTCGCAGACTTTGATGCGCTGAGCGATCTCATCTGCCGCGTTGGCGAGATCGCCGCCGTGCTCGGCGATCGTTTCGAAGCGCTCGACCTCAATCCGATCATCATCACGCATGACATTCCCGGCGGCTGTATTGCCGACGCCCGTCTGATCCTTCGTAAGGGAGCCAAGTAATGACCGATTACTCGTTGATTTCGTTCGAACTGAAGGGCGACGTGGCTCATGTCACGTTGCGCAGGCCGCACAAGCTCAATGCAATCACGGACGCCATGAACATCGAATTGTTCGATGCTCTGAACCGGATTGCAGAGACGCCGGCGATCAAGCTGGTCATTCTTTCAGGTGAGGGCCGGGCGTTTTCGTCCGGATATGACGTCGGCGAGGGTGAGGACATGCCCGCGCGCACGCCGCCCTACTGGAAACACCATTTCGGCCTCGCCTTCCGCACCTTGCGTCGCATCTGGACGCTACCGCAGCCGGTGATCGCAAAGGTCAACGGTGCGTGCCTCGGCGGTGGCATGGCGATGGCGATGGCTTGCGATCTCACCTACGCGTCGGACGGCGCGTTCTTCGGAGATGCCGAGATCAAGTTCGGCGGCGGCGGCAACATGTTCCCGGTGCTGCAGTGGATCATCGGCATGAAGAAGCTCCACGAGCTGGTTCTCACCGGGCGCAACGTTTATGCACCCGAAGCCCTCCAGCTGGGCATGATCAACGAAATGCTGCCAGCTGACGAACTGGATGCGCGGGTCGAGACGATTGCCCGCCACATGTGTCTTCTCCCCGACGGAACCCTGGTCAAGAACAAGGCCAGCGCGCACCGCTGGTACGAAGAGCAGGGCCTGATGCCGACCATTCGCAACAACGAGGATGCGTCCGCGCTCGGGCTCAGCACGGCTGGTGAAACGGAATTCACCCGCATATCGAAGGCGGAAGGTGTCAGCGCCGCTTTGCGTTGGCAGAAGTCCAGATTTGCAGAAGTGGGAGCTTTTCGATGAGTGAGGCGACGACCCATTCACCCCCTCAGGCGTCAGGAGCGCAGGCCCCTGTGCTGAAGGCTTCGCTGTGGCAGTATTCCGGTGAAACGCTTCGGTTTCTCGCCTGGTTTGTCAGCGCTGTGCTGCTGGTGTTTTTCTGGCAGTGGTATGTGACGAGCAATGGCGTGTCGCCTGCGGTGTTTCCGACGCCGGTGGCGGTTTGGGGTTCGCTGTATGAGAACCTTGCCGATGGAACATTCGTGCGCGATCTCGGCGTCACGATGAAGGAAGTGCTGATCGGTTTCTTCGGCGGCGCCTCCCTCGGTTTCCTGCTCGCTCTGCTGATCTCGGAGTTCAAGCACGTCAGGACGATCCTCTATCCCTACGTGATCGCGTTCCAGGGCGTGCCGAAGACAGCACTCGCGCCAATGTTCCTCATCTGGTTCGGCTTCGGCATCGAGTCGAAGGTGGCGCTGGTGATCTCGACGGTGTTCTTTCCGGTGCTCATCAACACCTTGTCAGGGCTGGAACGCACCGATCCGGATCAGCTCGACATGTTGCGCGCCTATTGCGGACGCCGGTGGAGGGTGTTCCTGCGCGTCAAGCTGCCGAGTGCCATGCCGCCGCTGTTTGCCGGCCTCGAACTGGCAATCGTTCTGGCGATTGTCGTCGCGGTCGTCTCGGAATTTCTCGGCTCGGTCGGCGGCCTCGGCTACCGGATCCTGACCTTCAACACCAATCTCGACATGGCCGGCCAGTTCGCCGCCCTGATCCTTCTCTCGCTGACCGGCTTCCTGCTCCACGCCATCGTCAAAGGCATCGGCGACAGGGTGGTTTTCTGGGGCAAGGCCAAGGAAGGCAGCACGAAATAACAGTCGCGTACCAACAGAAAAGAAGGGGAATACAATGAGAAACACACTGAAGAACATCATCATCGGCACTGTCAGTGCAGCACTGGTGTCGACAATTGCCACCGCAGCCATGGCGCAGGAACTCAAGAAGGTCACCTACGCCATCGCGACGGCCGACCTGAACGTCGGATATCCGTTCGCGACCCTTGCCAAGCATCTCGGCTACTTTGAGGAAGAAGGGTTGGATGTGGAAATCGTGCCTGGGCAGTCTTCGGCGGCCACCGCGCAGCTGTTGCTGACCGGACGTGCCAATGTCGGCGTCGCCCAGCCGGATCCGGTGATGACCCAGCGTGCAAACGCGAACATCCCACTGATCTCGTTTTATGCGGTCAGCCGCCACGCTACCAACGTGTTTGTTACCTTGCCGGATTCAGCAATCCAGAGTGTGGCGGATCTGAAGGGTAAACTTGTCGGGGTTGGCGATCTGGGAAGCGGCAGCGTCAACTATCTGCGCTCGCGTCTGAAGCAGGAAGGTCTGACGCCGAAGGACGTTGACGTCGTCGCTACCGGATATGGCACGCCGGGCTACGAGGCTCTCAAGTCCGGCACCGTTGACGTTTCCATGAGCTTCACCGGGGGTGTCGCCCGCATGAAGTTGGCTGGGTACGATGTGCGCGTGCTGCCGCAGCCGGAAGCCGAGTACAACCAGTACAGCTACAACCTGTTCGCGACCGAGCAGTACATTGCTGAAAACCCCGACGTGATCCGCGGCATCGGCCGCGCGACGGCCAAGGCAAGCGTGTACCTGAAGAACAACCCGGAAGCAGCCGTACGTGCATTCTGGGCGTATTCTCCAGACCGTGCGCCCAAGGACCTCAACGACAAGGCCGTGATGGAACGCGATCTGGCGATCCTGGAAGCACAGCGTCGTGACATGGCGCTGGACGATTTCGCGAATGACTTCGGTTGGGGCAGCCAGGAAGCTTCCGTCTATGGCCAGATTCAGGACTATCTGATCGACGTTGAGCAGATCAAGGAAGCCAAGGATCCGGCCATCTACTTCACCAACGAATTTGCCGCCGATTATGTGAAATTCGACGCCGAAGCCATTGCCGCCGCGGCAAAGGCAGCGAAATAGTAATCTAGCGGGGCAGCTTGCAAAAGCCGCCCCGCGCTCAGGTCTCGGAGAAGAATGATGAGCATTCAATCGGACGCGGTTTCGTTCCAGGGCACCGGACGCACGTTTCGAACCCGCGAGGGCGCGCTGCTGACGGCTTTGGAAACCGTCAATTTTGACGTCAAGGCGGGCGAGTTCGTCTCACTGCTGGGGCCCAGCGGCTGCGGCAAGACCACGCTCTTGCGCATGGCTGCCGGCTTGCTCGAACCAAGCTGGGGCAGTGTCGTCGTCGGCGGTCGCAAGGTGACGGCCCCGCGTCCCGACTTTGGCGTCGTCTTCCAGCAACCGCTGCTGCTGCCGTGGCTGACAGTGTTCAAGAATGTCCTGCTGCCGGTCGATGTGCAGGGACGCAAGGTTCGCGACTACCACGCACGCGCCCACGAGCTTATCGAGATGGTGGGGCTGAAGGGGTTCGAGAACCGGCTTCCGTCCGAATTGTCGGGTGGCATGCAGCAGCGCGTCGCGCTGGCGCGCGGCCTGATTCATGATCCGTCACTGCTGCTGATGGATGAGCCATTCGCCGCGCTCGATGCGATGACGCGCGAGAACATGAACATTGAGCTGCAGCGCATCTGGGCAGCCAACCGCAAGACGGTGCTGTTCGTGACGCATGGCATCCCGGAAGCCGTCTTCCTCAGCGACCGCGTCGTGGTGATGAGCGCAAGGCCGGGCCGGATTGTCAAAATCGTCGACATCCCGTTCCCACGCCTGCGCCAGCCCTCACTGTTGGGGACAGCGGAATTTGCGGAAGTGGTCGCGGAAATACGTGCGGTGTTTGACGAGGCGCACCACAGCCCGGATGAGCTTGCCGCCTAAACAGGAACCTTGCGGGTCAGATCGTCCGTCGTGCTTCCGAAAGGCACGACGGTCCCGCCTTTACGGAATGCTCGGCGCCATCGCCTGGGCGGCGGCGTTGACTTCGAGCTGGATCAGGCGGAGGCGGTCGGTCGTGGCGTCGGCGTGGTGGATCAGGCAGCCGATGGCGCCGACGACGGCGCCCGACTTGTCGCGCAGGGCGCAGGCGATGCCGCCGATGTCGCGGTGGAACTCGCGATCTTCGACCGCAAAGCCGTGACGGCGGACCTGGCGCAAATTCTCGGCCAGTTCGCCCAGCGAGCGGATGGTGAATTCGGTGAACGGCGTCAGATCATGTTCGGCGACGACGCGCGCGATCTGGTTTTCCGGCAGCCAGGCCAGGATCGCCTTGCCAATCGCGGTCGCGTGGGCGGCACGCGCCAGGCCGACGCTCCAGTCGGCGAAGTCGGGTCCGTTGGGCGCGGCAAGTTCCGTCACCAGTTCGAGCCGGGCTTCCTCCAGTGTGGCGAGGCAGGCGCTCGCGCCGGTCTTCTGCACCAGGGTGGCCATATGGACCTGCGCGGCCTGAACGATATCGAAGCGGCTGCGGTTCTGCCGCGCCATCTGGGCGACCCGAGGTCCAAGGGTGTAGCTGCGCGGGCGGGGCAGGCGGGTGGCGAAGTCGCGTGCCACCAGCGAGTTGAGCAAATGGTGGCAGGTCGGCGTCTTGAGCCCGACGCTGGTTGCAATCTCCTGCAGCCGCAGCGGACGGGTGGCGTTGGCCAGCACCTCGAGGATGTCCAGCGCGCGTAGCACGGATTGCACGGTCGTTCCCTGCACGTCTGCGGTCGAGGTGCGGTCCTGAACGGCCTGTTCGGTCGACAGGCTGAGCTGCTCAAGCGAGACGCTGGTCTGCTCGCGTGTCACGTCGACGGGATCGCGCCGCTTTTCAGCGCCGGGCAGGGTCGTGTCAGGATCTGCCATATAGATTGCCTCCCTCACAGCACGACCTCCTTAGCCAGCCCGGGTCGTTGTCTGCAAGGGCAGGATACACGTCATGAACGCGGCGACGAGACAAAGAATTGCGCCGGCGGCGCAAACTCCAACCCATCCGGCCTGCGTCCACGCGAGGCTTCCGATCACGGTGCCCGCCGCGCCGCCGGCAAAGCGGGTCGCCATGTAGACGGTGTTGAGCCGGCTGCGCGCCGATTCATCCAGGGCGAGGATGCGCGTCATGCTGCTGACGTGGCTGACCTGCATGCCGAGGTCGAGCAGCATCACTGCCGGGACAAGCCAGACGAGCGAGCTGTGCGCCTCCGCGAAGAAGCCGAACGCCACCAGCATCAGCGTGGCTGCCGCAACCAGCAGGAAGCGCGGCGATATCGTGTCGATGAGACGGCCCGCGACCATTGCCGCGATGACCCCGCCCGAACCGATGAGCGCGAACAGGCCGACGACGCTGGCCGGGTAACTCTCGGGCATGGCCTGCAGATGGAAGGCGAATGTCGTCCAGATCAGGCTGAAAGCGGCGAACTGCAGCGCGGCGGTGGCGGCGAGCCAGTTGAGTTCGGGGTAGGTGCGCACCAGCCCGCCGAGGCTGAAGAGCAGCGAGCGGTAGGTGCCGGTATAGGTCGGGGCCAGCACCGGGAGCGACCGATAGAGGGCGAGGAACAGCAGGATCATCAGGCCGGCGGCGATCCAGTAGACGGTGCGCCAGCCGAGGAAATCGCCGAGCACGCCGCCAACAAATCGTGACAGCGCGATGCCGAGCAGCAGGCCGCCCATGACGATGCCAACGGCGCGCCCGGCCTGACCGGGGGCTGCCAACTGGCTGACGATGGGCGGCAGCAGTTGCGGCACGATGCTGGAAAAGCCGACGCCGAAGGCGACGACAATCGCAATCGGCAGCGTTGCCGCGCTGGCAAAGGTCACCAGCGCCATCATGCTGACGACAAGCAGACACAGGATCAGCTTGCGCCGTTCCAGCATGTCGCCGAGCGGCAGCAGAAAGAACAGGCCGCAGGCGTAACCGGCCTGCGTCAGCGTCGAGACCAGCGAGGCTTCCGCATTGGACGCGCCAAACGACTGGCCGATCTCATGCAGGAGCGGCTGATTGTAATAGTTGTTGGCGACTACGAGGCCGGCGGTGACGGCGAGAAGCCCAAACAGCCACTGCGATGCGGTCCCTGCATTGTGTGCCTGAGGAGTCTCAGCCATGCGACATCTCGCGTGACCGTTGAATTGGATAGTATTGCATAAAGAATTTCACAATATGAAATCTAAAGGAGTCATTGTTTGACATGGCTAACCTGCTTCCCCCGACAGGGCAAGCGATGCGGGCTAAAAACGTTGACTGTGGCAGCATGCTGGCTATAGTAAGCCAACAACAGGCATTTTTAGATTTCATAGTATGAAAATTACTGCATGAACGCCATCCAAGCCGCAGACGCGCCGGATCGGGATAGCCCGGTCGTTGACGTGCGCGACTTCACCCTGAGTTTCGTTCCCGGCGCGCGAAACAACCTGATCGATGGCGTGACCTTCTCGGTGAAGGCCGGCAGGACGCTGTGCGTCGTCGGTGAATCCGGCTGTGGCAAGAGTGTGCTGTCGCTGGCGTTGATGGGGTTGCTGGATGGCACCAGCGCGCAGGTCGTGCGCGGCGCGATGTCGTTTGAAGGCCGCGACCTCCTGTCGATGACCCGGCGCGAGCGCGCGACGTTGAGCGGCAACCGCATGGCGATGATCTTTCAGGAGCCGATGACGTCGCTCAATCCCGGCTTCACCATCGGCAACCAGATCATCGAATGCATCCGCCTGCATCGCGACGTGTCGAAGGCCGATGCGCGCAAGGAAGCTCTGGAGCTTTTGCGCAAGGTCGGGCTGCCGGCGACGGAAGATCGTCTGGCCGCCTATCCGCATCAGCTTTCAGGCGGGCAGCGCCAGCGGGTGATGATCGCGATGGCGATCGCCAATCGTCCACAGCTGCTGATTGCCGACGAGCCGACGACGGCGCTGGATGTGACCATTCAGGCGCAAATTCTCTCCCTGATGCAGGATTTGCGCGAGGACGTCGGTGCGGCCGTCATCCTCATCACCCACGATCTGCGCGTCGTTGCCGAAGTGGCCGACGATGTCATGGTGATGTATGCGGGGCGGGTGATCGAGAGCGGCACCGTCTCGGAGATCTTCGACGATCCCCAGCATCCTTACACCATCGGCCTGTTCGGCTCGACGCCGGACCTTGGTCCGCGCAGCGGCCGGCTCAATACGATCAAGGGTTCGGTTCCGGCGCTCGACGACATGCCGCAGGGCTGCCGGTTCTCACCGCGCTGCCCATTTGCCGACGATCGCTGCCGCGATGAGGTGCCGCCGGTCAGGACCTTCGAGAACGGTCACGTCGCAGCCTGCTGGCATGCGCCGATCACCGCCGATCTGGCGGTGCCAGCATGAGCACATCCGATCAGATCATTCTGGCTGCACGACAGCTGAAGAAGGTGTTTTCGCGTAAAGCCCATCTGTTTGCCGCGCCCCACGTCACCAAGGCGGTGGACGGAGTCGATCTGGAAATCAGGCGCGGCGAGACGTTTGCCATCGTTGGCGAATCCGGCTCGGGCAAGTCGACGCTGGGCAGGCTGCTGCTCAACCTGCTGCCGGCCACCGAAGGCGAGGTTCTGTTCAACGGCGAGCCGCTGGGCGGTATGCGCGGACGGGTCCTGCGCGACCTGCGCGCCCGCTTCCAGGTGATCTTTCAGGACCCGTTTTCGTCGCTCAATCCGCGCATGCGCGTCATCGACATCATCAGCGAGCCGCTGTGGCTGCATCGCAAGCTTGGGCGTGCGGAGCGGCGGCGCGACGCGTTGGAGCTGATGCAACTGGTCGGCCTGCGGCCCGATCAGGCCGAACGCTACCCGCATGAATTTTCCGGCGGCCAGCGCCAGCGCATTGCGATCGCACGCGCCATCGCCACGCGGCCTGAGCTGCTCTTGGGCGACGAGCCGGTCTCGGCGCTCGACGTGTCGATCCAGGCGCAGATCATCAACCTGTTGGAAGACCTGAAGGAAAAGCTCGGCCTGACGGTGATTTTGATCTCGCACGATCTGGCGGTCATCCGTCACACCAGCGACCGCGTTGCGGTGATGTATCTGGGCCGGATCGTCGAGCTTGCCACCGTCGACGCGCTCTACGGGAATCCGCTGCATCCCTATACCCGCGCCTTGCTGGAGGCGGTGCCGGTCGCCCGTCCGGGCGACCGCGGCGAACGACGCCTGCTTGCCGGCGAGCCCGCCAACAACGCCAGCGATGGTCAGACGGGCTGCGCCTTCCGCCGCCGCTGCCCGATGGCGCAGGCGCGCTGCGAGGCCGACGCGCCGGCGCTGCGCTCAGCCGGCTCCGACGACCACAAGGTCGCCTGCCATTTCTGGGAAGACGTGCTGGCGCAGCCGATCGCTGCCGCAAGTGCTTCGTCCCAATCCAGTTCTCGCCTGCGTGACAAGCTCGAAATCTATCGCGCGCGCCAGGCCTCCAACATTGAAACCTGATGAGGAATAGAATGAAGTCCTTGTTCACTGCCCCGCTGTTTGCCGCCTTGCTGGCGTCGACAGCCTCCGCTTACTCGGCCGATCTGCGCATCGGCCTGCAGGACGACATCGACATCCTCGATCCGGCCCGCTCGCGCGCGTTCGTCAATCGCATCGTGTTCACCTCGTTCTGCGACACGCTGATCGACATGGACGAAAACACCAACTTCGTGCCGCGTCTCGCGACGGAATGGGCGTGGGGCGACGACAACATGTCGCTGACGCTGACCATCCGCGACGACGCTGTCTTCCATGACGGCACCAAGATCGACGCTGCGGCGGTGAAGTACAATCTTGACCGTTACAAGACGCTGGAAGGCAGCCTGCGCGCCAGCGAAATCGCGTCGGTCGACAGCGTTGAGGTCACCGGCCCCTACACCGTAAAGCTCAACATGGCCGAGGCAGATTCGACGCTGATCTCCCAGCTGAGCGGCTGGGCGGGCATGATCATTTCGCCAACGGCGGCGGAAACGGGCAATTTCGCGCAGGCACCGTCCTGCTCGGGACCGTACAAGTTTGTCGAGCGGGTCCAGAACGACCGGATCGTGCTGGAAAAGTTCGACGGCTACTGGAATGCCGACGCGTATAATTTCGACCGACTGCTGTTCATGCCGGTTCCGGACACGACGGTTCGCGTCGCCAATCTGCGCGCCGGCGGGCTCGACATCATCGAGCGCGCTGCGCCATCCGACTTCGCGGCGATCGAAGATGACGCCAACACCAAGCTGATCTCCACCGCGGGCTTCGGCTATCAGGGCTTCATGATCAACCTGTCGCATGGCGCAGGGGCGGAGAATAACCCGCTGGCCAAGGATGCGCGCATCCGTCAGGCGCTCAGCCTGTCGATCGACCGCGACATCATCAACCAGATCGTCGGGCAGGGCGCCTACGAGGCGGCGACGCAGCCGTTCGCACCGTCCAGCTTCGCCCATGACGAGCGCTTCAACTTCAAGCGCGACGTCGAGAAGGCGAAGGCGCTTCTCGCCGAAGCCGGCGAAGAGCGGGTCGCGTTCGAACTGATGTTTGCCAACAACACCATCCAGCAGCAGGTTTACGAGCTGGTGCAGGCGATGGCGACGGAAGCCGGCTTCGACATCTCGCTGCGCGCAGTCGAGTTTGCCGGATTGCAGGCGGCGATGCGCGAAGGCAATTTCCAGGCGGCGATGGCCGGCTGGGCTGGTCGCGTCGATCCTGATGGCAACATCGCGCACTACATCATGTGCGAGGGCTCGCTGAACGACAGCGGCTTCTGCAATGCCGACGTCGATGCCGCGCTGGCTGCAGCGCGTGCCACCACCGACCTGGCCGAGCGCAAGGCGGAATATGACAAGGTGCAGGAAATCCTCCTGCGCGAGGTTCCGCAGGTGCTGATCTACTACCAGCCGTGGCCGTATGGCGTTCGCGCCAACATCGACGGCTTCAAGGCGTTTCCGGACGGAATGATCCGTCTGGCAGGCGTGAAGGCCCAGTGACTGGATCGTCGTGCGTGTTTCCTGACGCGCACACGACGACCTGATCCCGTGATGGAGCATCGGAACAGTCCGAAAGACCGGATCCCATTTTTCGGTCCGCTGCTCCAAGGCCAGCTCGGGTGCGTGAGGGGGCCACCTCGCGCACCCATCGCTGGGCGACCGTCACGGTCGCCCAGCATGATTTACCCGACAGGCTAGGTTCATGCTCCAGATCATCGTACGCCGCACGCTCATTGCCATTCCGACGCTGTTCATGGTGTCGGTGATCATCTTCCTGATGCAGAAGCTGCTGCCGGGAGACCCAGCCTTGATGCTGGCGGGCGAGGTGCGCGATCCGGCCGCGCTCGATGCGATCCGGGAGCAGTTCCATCTCAACGAGTCGCTGTTCGTCCAGTACCGCTACTGGGCGCTACAGATTTTCAGCGGCGATCTCGGCGTGTCGCTGCGCACGGAAGTGCCGGTCACGACGCTGATCGCCCAAAAGCTGCCGGTGACGTTCCAGCTGTCCCTCGTCGCCATGATTATCGCGCTATTGGTCGGGGTTCCGGCCGGCATCGTGTCGGCTGTGCGCCAGAACACGATGGTCGACTATTCGGTCAATCTGGTCGCACTGGGCGGCATGTCGATCCCGAATTTCTGGCTCGGCATCATCCTGATCATGGTGGTGTCGGTCGGCTGGGGCCTGCTGCCCGCTTCCGGCTTCGTCAGCATTACCGAAAGCCCGTCGGCGTTCCTGTCGCATGTCATCATGCCGGCCTTCGTGCTGTCGACGCCGATCTCGGCCTATCTGATGCGCCACACGCGCTCGGCCATGCTCGGCGTGTTGCGCTCGGACTACATCCGCACCGCGCGTGCGAAAGGCGCACCGCCTTACAAGGTCGTGCTGAAACATGCGCTGCGCAACGCGCTGACCCCGATCGTCACGATGACGACGCTGCTGTTTGGCGAGCTTCTCGCCGGTGCTGTCCTCACCGAGCAGATTTTCGGCATTCCCGGCTTCGGCAAGCTCATCGTCGATGCGGTGTTTGCCCGCGACTATGCCGTGGTGCAGGGCGTCGTGCTCCTGACTGCGGCGCTGTTCATCTTCCTGAACCTGATTGCGGACGTGCTCTACTATCTGATCACGCCGCGCATGAGATACGCATAATGTCAGCTTCGCTCTCCGCCTCATCAGGTTACCAGATGCCCCAGGGACTGCGCCGCTTCCTGCGCCGTCCCGCAGCCGTCTTCGGCGTCGCGATCGTGCTCGCTTTCGTCATCATGGCCGTGTTCGCGCCCTATCTGACGCCCTACGATCCGTTCACGCCGAGCTATCTCGAAATCCGCAAGGCGCCGTCGGCGGCGCACTGGCTGGGGACCGACGATCTCGGCCGCGACGTGCTGACCCGCATCCTCTACGGCGCGCGCGTGTCGCTGTTGGCGGGCGTGGTCGCCGCCGCAGTTGCCTTGCTCACCGGGGTGCCGCTGGGGCTTCTCGCCGGATATTTCGGCGGCTGGCTCGACATGATCATCTCGCGCTTTGCCGATGCGCTTCTGGCGATTCCGTCGCTGATCCTGGCGATTTCGCTGGCCGCGTTTCTCGGGCCCAGCCTGACCAATGCGATGATCGCCAT
This sequence comes from Aerobium aerolatum, assembly GCA_040391705.1. GTDB lineage: Bacteria > Pseudomonadota > Alphaproteobacteria > Rhizobiales > Rhizobiaceae > Aerobium > Aerobium aerolatum_A. Next base: position 39 of record JBEBXE010000009.1, on the reverse strand, counting down.
CGGCATTGCCACCATGCCGATCTTCATCCGGCTGTCGCG